>NZ_JACAOM010000052.1:0-6464 GCF_013386245.1 Pseudomonas sp. 21615526
CACCCGATCCAGCTTCAGCACCTGCGCCCAAACCCCAGCAATCACCGTCTCCACCTCCCCCTGAGGCGGTTCATAGGCGCGACTCAACACCGCCTCCACCCCAGGCTCCGGCAACCCCTTGCGATCCAGCTTCCCCGCCGGATTAAGCGGCCACACCGCCACCCGCACAAACGCCGAAGGCACCATGTACTCAGGCAACCCCTCCACCATGTAACTGCGCAACGCCTCAAGCCCCGGCACCGCATCACGAACAGTGAAATACGCCACCAACCGCTCATCCCGAATCAACGCCGCCACCTCGCGCAATGCAGGATGCGCCGCCAACCGCGCCTCAACCTCCCCCAGCTCCAGCCGCACCCCACGCAGCTTCACCTGAAAGTCATTGCGCCCCAGAAACTCCAGGTTCCCGTCCGGCAAATACCGCACCAGATCCCCCGTGCGATACAACCGATCCCCCGCCACAAACGGGCTATCGATAAACCGCTCCGCCGTCATCTGCTCCAACCCCAGATACCCGCGAGCCACGCCCACCCCGCCGATATGCAACTGCCCACTGCACCCCAGCGGCACCGGCCGATCATGCTCATCCAATACGTAAAGCCGGGTATTACTGATGGCCCGCCCAATCGGCAACTGCAACCCCGGCACCGGCGCACCCGGCTCCAGCGTCCAGGCACTGCTGTCCACCGTCGCCTCGGTCGGTCCGTAGACGTTATGCAAGCGCACCTTGGGCAATCGCGCCTGAACCCCACGGGCCAAGGCCTCTGTCAGCTCCCCACCACCGCATAAAACGTCGGTAAGGCTGGTACAAAGCGCAGACTCCTCCAGCTCCAGAAACTGCTGCAACATCGCCGGCACAAACTTGATCACGCTGACCTGTTGCTCACGAATCACCTGCGCCAGGTACGCCGGTTCACGGTGCCCATCGGGACGCGCCAGGACCAGGCGCATGCCATTGGTCAGCGGCCAGAACAGCTCCCACACCGAACCGTCAAAACTGAACGGCGCCCGCTGCAACAACGCGCCACCCTCGGCATTCGGGCACAGTTGCGAGCCCCAGTGCATCAGGTTGCCCAGGCCCCGATGCTCGATCATCACGCCCTTGGGCGTGCCGGTGGAGCCGGAGGTGTACATCACGTACGCCAGGTTGCGTACGCTCAGCCCCGGCACTCGCGGGTTGCCTTCAGGCGCCTGCTGCCAGGCGCCGTGGTCGAGGTCGATCACCGGTATCGACACCTCCCCCGGCAAATCGCGGGTCGCGCCGTGTACCAGCAAGGCGACCGGCGCGCTGTCTTGCAGCATGTAGGCGAGACGCTCGCGAGGGTAGCCCGGGTCCAACGGTACATAAGCGCCCCCCGCCTTGAGGATGGCCAGCAAGCCCACCACCAGGTCCAACCCGCGCTCGACACACAAGGCGACCCGCGAATCCGGCTGCACGCCGCGCTCGCGCAGGTGATAGGCCAGGCGGTTGGCGCGCTCGTTGAGCTGGCGGTAAGTCAGTTGCTGCTCACCGGCCTGCACCGCCATCGCGTGAGGTGTGTGCCGGGCATGGGCTTCGAACAAGGCGTGGACGGTCTGGTCCACGGGGTAGTCGGTTTCGCTGGCGTTGAAGTCCACCAGTTGCTGTTGCAGTTCGGTCGCGGGCAGCACCTGCACATCGAACAGCGGCGCCTCGGGCGTCTCCACCAATCCCGCCAGCACCGTGCCTAGGTAGTCCAGCAGGCGCTGGGCACCGACCTTGCGGGGCGCCTTGGCCTTGAGCCGGAAACCGCTGGCCAGGTCGTCCACCGTCAGCATCAGTGGGTAGCTGAGGATGTCTTCGCTGCTCAGCAATTCGATGCCGGGCTGCAGCACCTCGAGTGCCTCGACCGAGACATGCCGGTAATTCAGCAGGCTGTTGAACAGCGGTGTGACGCCGCTGCAACGCTGGGCCAACGCCAGGGACGCTTGCTCGTGGGCGAGCAAGGCGCTGAGTTGCTGCTGCGTCTGCCTGATCGCCTCGCGCACCGTCACCCCGGCCAGGCGTACCCGCAGTGGCAAGGTGTTGATGAACATGCCCAGGGCACGGTCCGCGCCCTCACCGGCCTGCAGGCGTCCCAGCAGAACCGTACCGAACACCACATCGTCACGGCCCGAGACGCGACCCAGTACCTGGGCCCACGCCAGATGAAACAGGCTCGCCGCGCTGACACCCAAGGTGCGGGCCTGCTCGCGCAACAACTGGCCGAGTGCGTCGGGAAGCAGCACGTCGGCTTCCTCGGTGTCACGGCGATCCGCCTGGCGTTCCTGTAAACCGAAGGCCAGGGTCGGCTCGTCGACATCCGCCAGCCGCTCGCGAAAGAACGCTTCGTGCCCGGCCTGGCGTTCCGCCGACCGGGCCTGGGCGACCACGTTGCGATAGGGCACCGGCGCCGGCAATTGCTGTTGCTGGCCAAGCAGATGAGCCTGGATTTCCGCCATCAGTACTTGCGTGGAAGTGGCGTCGTTCACCAGATGATGGAAACGCAGCATGCCCACCCAACGGCGGTTCTGCCGGTCTTCGGCGTAATCCAGGGCCATCAGCGGCGCCTTGCGCAAGTCCAGTGGCCGCTGGCGTTCGCGCAGTTGTTCGAGAATTGAGTCCCCCTGGAGGGCCACCGGTTGCACGTCCAGAATCGCCTTGCGCCACACCACTTGCATCGGTTGTTCGAGGGCATCCCACGCCAGGCTGGTGCGCAGGATGTCATGGCGGTCGATCACCTGTTGCAGCGCCTGGGCGAACGCTTCCAGCTGTTCACGGCGGGCAAAGCTGAACATCGCGTGTTGCTGGTACGGATCGCGCTCGTCAGTGATGTGGTGATACAGCAGGCCTTCCTGCAACGGCGCCAGCGGGTAGATCTCCTGCACATTGGCGGCGCCGCCGGGGATCGCGGCGACGATGCGTTCTATCGTCGGCGGGTCCAGTTCGGCCAGCGCCAGCAGGTCCGGAGTAATCAATTGGCAACCCGCCGGAACACGGTTGGCCGGCACATCAAGCTCGGTGCCCTGGCCAACCGCTGCCGCCAGTGCGGCCAGGGTCGGCTGGCCGAACAGCACCTGCACGTCGGCCTGCAACCCGACCTGGCGCATGTGCTGCACCAACTGGACCGCCAACAACGAATGGCCGCCCAACTCGAAGAAATGGTCATGCCGCCCTACTTGCTCGACGTGCAGCACGTCGGCCCAGATCTGCGCCAGGGCGATTTCCGTAGCACCTTCTGGGGCCTCGTAGACTCGACTGATAAATGCATCGGCACCGGGTGCCGGCAAGGCCTTGCGGTCGAGTTTGCCGTTGGCCGTCAGGGGCAACGCGTCCAGCTTTACGTAGGCCTGCGGCACCATGTAATCCGGCAAGCGTGACTTGAGATGGGCGCGAAGCGCTTCAATCGCAACCGGCGCGTGCTCGGTGAACCAGGCCAACAGCTGCCCCTCGCGTACCAGCACCACCGCTTCGGTGACCCCTTCATAACCCGCCAGGGCGGACTCGATTTCCCCCGGCTCGATACGCACGCCGCGAATTTTTACCTGGTCGTCGTTGCGGCCCAAATATTCAATATTCCCATCCGGCAGCCAACGCGCCAGGTCGCCGGTGCGGTACATGCGGCCTGGGTTGAATGGGTCATCAAGGAAGCGCTCTGCGGTCATGTCCGGGCGGTTCAAATAGCCCCGCGCCACGCCTTTCCCGCCGACGTACAACTCGCCTGCAGTACCGATGGGCACCGGCCGCTGTTGCTCATCCAGCAGGTAGACCGCGGCATTCGCGATGGGTTTGCCGATGTGCAGCGCCTGCCCGGCCTCAACGAGGCCCGAGGTGGCAACCACGGTGGCTTCAGTGGGACCGTAGTTGTTGATCACCGCGAAACTGCGCGCCTGGTTGAACTGGCGCAGGCGGTCGCCACCAATCAGCAGCGTGCGCAAAGTCGGGTGTTCGATATTCTGGCTGAACGCATACTCGGCCACCGGCGTGGGCAGGAAGCATACGTCCAGTGGTTGCGCGCGCCACCAGGCCAGCAGCGCGTCGATGTCTTCGGCGCCGTCGTGGGGCGGCGGCAAGTGCAAGGTCGCGCCCACGCACAGCGCTGGCCAGACCTCCCAGGCCATGGCGTCAAACCCGAAGCCGGCAACGCTGGCGGTATGGCTGCCCGCGTGCAAATCGAAGGCCTGGCAATGCCAGTCCACCAGGTTGGCCACGGTGTGGTGCTCCACCATCACGCCCTTGGGCAGGCCGGTGGAGCCCGAGGTGTAGATCACATAAGCGAGGTTGGCGGGTGTCATCGCCACTTGCGGGTTGCGCGCCAACTGCGCCGTGGCGTGGTCCAGATTGATGACCGGCACGCTCAATACCGGTAGACGCTCGAGCAAATCCGTCTGCGTCAGCACCGCCACCGGCGCGCTGTCATCGAGCAGGTAGTGCAGGCGCTCGGCAGGATGGGCCGGGTCCACCGGAACGTAACAGGCGCCGGACTTGAGAATCCCCAGCAAGCCCACCAGCGTCTCCAGGCCGCGCCGGGCGACGATCGCCACACGGTCGTCGGGCTTTACCCCGAGCACCAATAGCTGCCGCGCCAGGGCATTGGCCCGTTGATTCAATTGGTCATACGTCAATCGCTGCCCCTGATACACCGCCGCCACCGCATGCGGGGTCACCGCGGCCTGGGCCTCGACGCGCCCATGCAGGGTTTGCGCTGCGGGATAGGCCTGGGCGGTGGCGTTCCAGCGTTGCAACTGCGCGGTTTCCTCGGGCGTTATCAGTGAGAAGTCAGCCAGGGGCAGCGCGGTGTTTTCCAGCCCCTGCTCCAGCACATACACCAGGCGATCGGCCAGGGCCTGCACCTCGTGTACCTGGAAATACGCCTCGCTGTAGACGCAGTGCAGGCACGCCGTGTCGTGGTAGCGATTGCTGCGCAAGTGAATCGCCAGCGGCAACGGCTCATGGTGGTTGGACACCTTGATCGCCCGGGCCGACGCCTGGCCGTAGCGAAATTCATGGTCGTCCTGCTCATAGGACACCGACAGGTCGAACAGTTGGCCGCGGTCGGCGCGCAGCAAACCCAGCTCGCGATTCATCTCGCTCAGCGGGAAACGTTGATGTCGGAAATCCTGCTGGAGCTGGTCGCGCACGCCACGCACCAGGGCGCTGAAAGGCAGGTCGTCGCTGAACTGCAAGCGCACGGCACTGACCTGGGTGAAAAGCCCCAGGGTCGAACGAAAGCGTGCATTGGAACGGTTGAGTATCGGCAGCCCCACCACCCACTCCTGGCGCTGGCCGGTGCGGCTGAAGTACAGGTACATCGCCGCCAATAACACATGGAACGCCGACGCCTGGTAATGGTTCGCCGCCCGTGCCATGCGATTGAGCAGCGCCGCCGGAAACGGTGCTACCAGGGTGTTGCTCGGCGCATCGCCCTTGGCCTGGTAACGGCGCGTCAGCAGCGGCTCTGGCAGCGCCTGGTATTTGTCCAGCCAGTAGCTGCGGTCCCGGGCGTAACGGGCCGACTCGCGATAGCGTTCATCGTTGTCGATGAAGTCGATATAGGACGGCGCCGACAGGTCCGGCTGCCGGCCCTGCTCCAGGGCGCTGTAGATACCTGCAAGGGATTGCAGCATCTGGCCAAAGCCCCAGCCATCGAGAATCAGGTGGTGAGCCTGGGTGCCGAGGCGGTAATGCTGGTCATCGAGCTTGACCAGGAAGAAGCGGAACAACGGTTCGTCGACCAGCGCATAGGTTCGCGCCATCTGCGCCTGCAACAAGGCCTCGGCGGCCGCGCGGGGATCCGGCTGGCGCGAGACGTCATGCTGCGGCACCGATACCGCCATGGCCTCGGCAAACGCCTGCCGTGGCAAGCCATCGGCCGCCACTTGCAACACCGTACGCAATGCGTCGTGCTTGGCCACCAGGTGCTCGATGGCTCGCTGGATCAATGCGGGATTCACGGTGCCCGTGAGTTCGATATAACCCCCGATGTTGTACAGCGGCGAGTCACCGAGGCGCAGTTGGTCGAGCCAGATATCCCGCTGGGCGGCGGTCAGGGGGAAATACGTCATAAGATCCTTCTCATGTGAGGTGTCGATAAGGCGCACAACGCCCCATTGAGGCGAAATCAACGGGATTTAAGCATCGCCCCGGAGGGCCGTATGTCACCCGAAACCCGGACAGCCCGGGTACCGCGCCGGGGTTGGCTGATGGTTCAGTGCTGAAACGATTAAATGGATGTAGGAGATTGGCTACATCTGGCCGATGCCATATAGCCGGGCATGTCGAGAAAATTGAGTAAATATGTTTTATATCAACTAGTTAACAAACTCTAAAATCCTTTTACCCTGCAGCTTCAGCCTATATCCCTGTCGGAAATGACGAAATAATGGCGCGCTTTTTATGGCAGGTTGTGTCCCTCGTTTCCGCTACATACGTAGGACAAAGCCACGTGGCTAAATGAAGCCTCGAG
>NZ_JACAOM010000053.1:0-11564 GCF_013386245.1 Pseudomonas sp. 21615526
TCACGCACACCTGGGTGGGCCAGCAGGCGACTTTCGATTTCTCCCAGCTCGATGCGCAGGCCACGAATCTTCACCTGGTGGTCGATGCGGCCAACGTATTCGATCACGCCGTCATTGCGGTAACGGGTCAGGTCGCCGGTGCGATACAGACGATCGCCGGTGGTCGAGAACGGGTTCGGCACAAACTTCTCGGCGGTCAGCCCCGGACGCAGTAGATAGCCACGGGTGATGCCCTCACCGGCCAGGTAAAGCTCCGCCGCCACGCCGACCGGCACCGAGTGCAATTCAGCGTCGAGCAGGTAGCTGGCGGTGTTGGCCAACGGCCTGCCGATATTGGCCTGGCCACCGGCTTCGCGGCGGGTCCAGGTGGAGTAAGTGGTGTCTTCCGACGGGCCATAGAGGTCGTAAACGTGCTGCACATGGGCATGCTCGTACAGCGCATCCACCAGCGACTGCTTCAGCGGTTCGCCCGCCAGATTGATGATGCGCACGCTTTGCGGGATTTGCCCGGCACGCTGCAAGGCTCCCATCGCCGAAGGCACGCTGTTGATCAGGCGCACCCGGTCTCGGGCCGCCAGTTCCGGCAGCTCCAGGGCATTGCGGGCACCGACGATAAAGCCGCCGCCGGCCAGGGTCACAAACAGCTCCCACACCGACAAGTCGAAGCAGATCGACGTGGAGGCCAGCACCCCTTGAATGTCTTCAGGGCTGTAAACCTGCTGCGACCACTGGGTCAGCGCCGCCACGTTGCGGTGGGTAATGGCCACGCCCTTGGGCAGGCCGGTGGAGCCGGAGGTGTAGATCACATAGGCCAGGTTGCCGGCGTGGACCGCAACGTCCAGATCCTGATCATCAACTTCCTGAGCATCCACAAGCAGCACGTCAATCGAAGCATCCACCTCAAGCGCCACCGCAGCCTGGGTCAACAACACCCGCGCCTGGCTGTCCTTGAGCATGTAGGCCACGCGCTCGGCCGGGTAATCCGGGTCCAGCGGCACATACGCGCCGCCCGCCTTGAGCACCGCGAGCAATGCCACGACCATCTGCGCACTGCGCGGCATGGCCACGCCAACACGCACTTCAGGACCAACACCCAGCGCCACCAGCTTGTGGGCCAGGGCATTCGCCCGGCCGTTCAACTGGCGGTAGGTCAGTTGCTCATCACCCCAGATAACCGCCAGGGCGTCGGGCGTACGCTGCACCTGGTCCTGAATCTGTTGATGGATGCACCGCTCACGCGGGAAGTCCAGGCCATTGGCGTTCCAGGTATGTTCGACCAGCCGACGTTCATCGCCCTCAAGGGTGGCGAGTTGCGCCAGCACCTGTTCACTGCCGGCCATGAAGCGCGCAAGCAACTGGTTAAGATGACGGGCAATGCCCGCCATCGTCCCGGCCGCAAACTGACTGCGGTCATAGTGGTAGTGCAACCCCAGCGTCTGCCCGGCATTGACGGAAAGTGTCAGCGGATAATTGCTCTGCTCATGGGCCACAACGGCACCAAAGGACAGCCCATCGTCCGCGCTTTGAGCCAGCGCCTCGGAGATCGGGTAGTTTTCGAACACCAACAGCGTGTCGAACAATGACTCGGAACCGTGTTCGGCCCAGCGCTGAATCTCGAACAGCGGCGTGTGCTCATGCTCGCGCAGCGCCAGGTTTTGCCCCTGAACGGTCTGTAACCAGTGGCTGACCGTCTCCCCGGCAAGCGGGCTGGCGATCACCGGCAGGGTGTTGATGAACAGGCCGATCTGCTGCTCGACGCCTTTGAGGTCGGCCGGACGCCCAGCCACGGTGGCGCCAAAGCACACCGTCGACTGCCCGGTATAACGCTGCAAAAGCAGGAGCCAGGCGGCTTGCAGCAAGGTATTGAGGGTGACTTTCTGCTGGCGGGCAAACTCGTTCAGCAGGCGCGTCTGGCGCGAGTCCAGCACCTCGAAATGACTGGCGTAGCCGGCATCTGCGGACAGCGGCGCGGCCACCGCCTGGGCCAGCCGTGTCGGCGCTTGCAGCGGTGCCAACTGTTGCGTCCAGAACGCTGCTCGCAGCGTCTGGTCCTGGGATTGCAACCAGCCAATGTAGTCGCGATAGCGCGCCGGCTGGTGCTCGGGCTCTTGCCCGCTGTAGCGTTGCAGCACCTCACCAAGCAGCTGGGAATTGCTCCAGCCATCCATCAGAATGTGGTGGGAGGTATAGATCAAATGGCACTGATCCGGCGCCGTGCGCACAACGGTCAGGCGCAGCAGAGGCGCCTGCACAAGGTCGAAACCACGCTGGCGGTCAGCGTCGGCCAGGGTATCGAGTGCGCCATCAAGTGCCGGGTGCTCCTGCCAGTCGAGCACAGTGAATGGCAACTCCAGGTGCTTGTGCACCACTTGCAGCGGTCGCTCCAGATCACCCTGCCACAGGAAGCCGGTACGCAGGATTTCATGGCTGTTCACGCACGCCTGCCAGGCCTGGCGAAAGCGCTCGGGATCCAGCCCGGTAACGTCCAGGCGCATTTGATTGATGTAGTCGCCGCCACCTTGCTCATACAGGGTGTGAAACAGCATGCCTTGCTGCATGGCCGATAGCGGGTAGATATCTTCGACAGCCGACAGGGCCAGCGGCAAGGCATCCAGTTGACGCTGGCCGAGCCCGGCCAGCGGAACATCCGAAGGCGTCAAGCCGCTGTTGCCGGGCGCTGTGCAATGAGCGATCACGCTCAGCAGCTCAAGACGGTATTCATCGGCCAGGCGCTGTACCGTCGAGGTGTCAAACATCTGCCCGCTGAAGGTCCAGCCCAGGCTCAGTTCGCCGCCATATACCTGGCCATTGAGGGTCAGCCAGTTACCGAGCGCCGCCTCCGGGCTTTGCTCCAGCCCGCGCGCCTCACCCGAGGGAGCGAACAAAGCCTGCTCGTCATCGAAACTGCCATCGAACTGCCCCAGGTAGTTGAACGTAATCCTCGGCGCCGGCAGCGCCTGCAAGCGGCTGCGGGATGGTTCATCGCCCAGGTAGCGCAATACACCGTAGCCAATCCCCTTGTCTGGAATCGCCCGCAGTTGTTCTTTCACCGCCTTGATCGAGTGCGCGATATCGCTTTCGACCGGCAACCTGACCGCAAACAGGCTGGTGAACCAGCCCACGGTACGTGTCAGGTCAACGTCATCGAACAGGTCTTCACGGCCGTGGCCTTCGAGCTGGATCAGCGCACTGTCCTGCCCGGTCCAGCGACCAATAACCCGTGCCAGTGCGCTGAGCAACAGGTCATTGACCTGGGTGCGATAGGCCGCTGGCGCCTCTTGCAACAGTTGCCGCGTGGCCTGGGCATCAAGCTGGGTGTGCACCGTCATCGCGTGGCGATTGGAGAGCGAACCATGGGGATGGTCCACCGGCAGGGCCGTCGACGAACCGCTCAACAAGCCTTCCCAGTAATCGAGCTGGGCGCGCAACGTATCCGCAGTCGCCGCCTGCCCCAGGCGTTCTACCCAGGCCCTGAAGGAACTGGTCTTGGCCGGCAACACGCAACGCTGGCCGCTGGCGAGCTGCTGGTAGGCCTTTTGCAGGTCCTCGAACAAAATGCGCCAGGAAATCCCGTCCACCACCAAATGATGAATGACCACCAGCAAACGCTGGCTGCCATCGTTCAAGTTCGCCAGCACCGCCCGCAACAGCGGGCCGCGCTCCAGGTTCAGGCTGCCCTGGGCCTGGTCGCCCCATTGCTCCAGCGCCTCAAGGTCAATGTTCCGAGCCTCCCGGACCAGCGCCCCGGAGTACTCACCCGGCGCCTGATAGCGCGCCGACCAGCCTTGCGCCTGAGCAGTGAACGCCATCCGCAGCGCATCGTGATGAGTCACCAGATGCTTGAGCGCCTGCTCCAGCAGCGCCACGTCCAACGTGACCCTCGGCGTGAGCATGACGGACTGGTTCCAGCGCGCGCGATCAGGCACCGGCTGTTCAAAAAAGGCGATCTGTACCGGTGCCAGGGGAGCCTCACCGACGACTGCCGACTGGTCGATCACCACCCCGGCGGCCAATTGCGCAACCTGGGCCAGGCCCTGGACAGTCTGGTGCTGGAACAGCTCTTTAGGGGTGAAACGAATCCCGGCCTGGCGCGCACGGCTGACCACCTGGATCGAGATGATCGAATCACCGCCCAGCTCGAAGAAGTTGTCGGTGACACCGATGGACGGACGTTTCAACACGTCCTGCCAGATCACCGCGATACGTTGCTCAAGCTCGCTCTGCGGCGCCACATGGGCGTGTTCGGCCTGGCTGACATCCGGCAGTGGCAAGGCCTTGCGGTCCAGCTTGCCATTGACGGTGAGTGGCCATTGCTCAAGAAACAGCAAATGGGCCGGGACCATGTAATCCGGCAAGTTGGCCTTGAGCCCGGCACGGATCTGCTCGCGCAACGGCGCGGGTTGCAGGTCGCCTGCGGCCGCGATGATGTAGGCCACCAACACCTGGGCACCGGCGTCACCCTGCGCCAGTACCATGGCTTCACGCACACCGTCGAGGGCAAGCAAGCGGGCTTCGATTTCACCCAGTTCGATGCGCAACCCACGAATCTTCACTTGGTGGTCAATGCGTCCGATGTAGTCGATCACACCGTCCTGGCGATAACGCACCAGGTCGCCGGTACGATAAAGTCGTGCGCCGCTACGGGAAGCAAACGGGTCGGGAATAAATCGCTCGGCGGTCATTCCCGGGCGCAGGTGATAACCACGGGCCAGGGAATCCCCTCCGATATACAACTCACCGGCCGCACCCGGCGGGCACGGCTCAAACGCTTCGCTCAGGACATAAGTGCGTACGTTGTCGATCGGCTTGCCGATCGCCACGATCGGGCCGGCAGGGTCGACAGGCACTTCATGGCTGCTGGTATCGATGGTCGCTTCGGTCGGGCCGTACAGGTTGATCAAGCGCCCGCTCCAACGCTGCTGCAACTGTCGGCTCAGCTCGGTACTCAAGGCTTCGCCACCGCACAACACGACGTTCAGCGACGCCAGCTGGGCATCGCTCGCTTCAGGCAGCAAGGCTTGCAGCAGTGAAGGCGCCAACTGCAGGACCGTGATCCGCTGTGCCTCGACCTGCTCCCACAACAGTGACAGGCTCTCGGCCAACCCTGGCTGGGCCATC
This sequence comes from Pseudomonas sp. 21615526, assembly GCF_013386245.1. Taxonomy (NCBI): domain Bacteria; kingdom Pseudomonadati; phylum Pseudomonadota; class Gammaproteobacteria; order Pseudomonadales; family Pseudomonadaceae; genus Pseudomonas; species Pseudomonas sp. 21615526. The sequence continues at coordinate 5,119 of NZ_JACAOM010000053.1, forward strand.
ACCAACTGTGCACCCGTCATCAACGGTAGCCAGAACTCCCATACCGAAGCATCGAAGCTGAACGCGGTCTTTTGCAGGATCCGATCGCTGCTTTGCAGTGGCAATGTCTTGCACATCCAGGCCATGTGATTGGCCAACCCTCGGTGACGAACCGAGACACCCTTGGGCCGGCCGGTGGAACCGGAGGTGTAGATGACATAGGCAAGGTTGTCGGGTTGCACGGCAACCTGCGGGTTGGCTTGCAACGTTTCGTCAGTGTCGGACAGGACCAGCACCTGGACGCCCGGCGGGATGGGCAACTGATCACGTACTGCCGCCTGGGTCAGCAACCACTGCGCGCCACTGTCCTGAAGCATGTAAGCCAGGCGGTCGGCCGGGTACTGGGTATCCAGCGGTACATAAGCGCCACCGGCCTTGAGAATGGCCAGTAGGCCGACGACCATTTCCACGCTGCGCTCAACGGCGATACCCACCAGCGCGTCAGGCCCAACCCCCATGTTGATCAAGCGATGCGCCAAGTGGTTGGCGCGCTGGTTGAGTTGGCGATACGTCAGCTGTTGCTGCTCGCATACCAGCGCAACCGCGTCGGGCGTACGCTCGGCCTGGGCGGCGATCACCTGATGCGTCAGGCCGCCAAAAGGCTGTGAGGTGGCGTTCCAGTCCTGCACCATCTGCTCGCGCTCGGCGACATCAAGCAACGGCAACTCGCCGACACGGGCGTGGGGCTGCTCGACGATTCCTTGCAGCAGAGTCTGCCAATGCCGCGCCAGACGTTCTATCGTCAGCGCATCAAACAGGTCAGTGGCATAGGTCAGGGCCGCTGCTATGCCGTCATCGGACTCGTAGGTTTCCAGGGTCAAGTCGAACTGCGCAGTGCGGTTCTCCCAGGCCACGCCTTCGATGGACAGGCCCGGCAGCTGCAGTGCGAGCGCGCCAGTGCCGGCGGCTGCCATGCGCTGGTGGTTGAACATCACCTGGAACAGCGGTGCATGGCTGAGGCTGCGTTGCGGGTGTAACGCCTCGACCAACTGCTCGAATGGCAGGTCCTGATGGTCCTGCGCCCCCAGGGCAGCCTGGCGGACCTGGTCCAGCAGAACACTGAACGGCTGCTCGCCCACTACCTCGGCGCGAAGTACCTGCGTGTTAACGAAAAAGCCCACCAGGTGTTCGGTTTCCACCCGGTTGCGGTTAGCGGTCGGAACCCCGACACGGATATCACGCTGCCCGCTGTAGCGATACAAAAACGCCTGGAAGGACGCCAGCAGCACCATGAACAGCGTGGCCTTTTCCTGCTGGGCCAATTGCCTGAGGCGCTGGCTCAGGGCATGCGGCAGTGCAATTTCAAAACGCGCGCCGCGATAACTCTGCTCGGCCGGCCGCGCACGGTCGGTCGGCAGCGCCAACACCGGCTGCTCGTCACCCAACTGCTCGCACCAATAGGCCAGTTGCCGTTCGCGCTCGCCGGCTTCCATCCAGTGACGCTGCCAGATGGCATAGTCGGCGTACTGGATCGGCAACGCCGGCAGCACCAGGGTTTCGCCGCGCTGGCAGGCGTCATACAGCTGCACCAGCTCATTGACCATCAGTTGGATCGAACCGCCGTCGGACACGATATGGTGCTGCACAAACGTCAGGATGTGATCCTGCCCATCGATCTGCAGCAGGCTGACGCGCAGCAGCGGCCCCTCATTCAGGTCGAACAGCTGCCCGGTCTGCGCTTCGACAAACCCGGTGATTGCCGCCTCGATATCGGCCTGTGGTGCCAGCACCGTCAAGGGAATGTCCAGGGGCGCTTCGGCGAGAATGTTCTGGCTTACCCCTTCGTCACGCTGCACAAAGCGGGTGCGCAGGCTTTCATGACGGGCGATCAGTTGATTGAAACACTGCTGCAACGCCAGCAGGTCCAGGTTCCCGCGCAAGCGCAGGACCATGGGCAGGTTGTACGCCGTGCTCTGGGGGTCCAACTGCCACAGGAACCACTGGCGTTCCTGGGCAAAGGACAGGGGAATCGATTCAACGGCCGACTGGACTTCGGGAATAGGCAAGTTCGCCGGGGAAACACCTTCCTGAAGCATTTTCTCCAGGTACAGGCGACGCTTGTCGAGGGGCAAGGTAATGAAACGCCGAGCGATTCTCTGGGCGGCGTGGATGTCCATTAAACTTCCTCCATTTCGTCAAGCAGAAATTCCAGCTTGCTCAGTTTCGATTCATTGATTTGTTGCCCGCCGGCGTGTTCCAGATGGTGGGCAAAGTCTTCCAGGAGGGGGTGCTGGAACAGCAGTTGCGGGGTCAATTTCAAGCCCAGCTCAAGTTGAATACGCGACACGACATTTACCGCCAGCAGCGAATGCCCGCCCAGTTCGAAGAAGTTATCGGTAAGTCCTACCTGCTCCAGTTGCAGCACCTGCTGCCAGATGCCGGCGACTTGCCGTTGCAGATCGCTGTGCGGCGCAACGTAGGCCTGTTGCAACTGACTGGCATCCGGCGCCGGCAGCGCCTTGCGGTCGAGTTTGCCGTTGGGGGTCAGTGGCAGGCTGTCGAGCATCACCAGAAACGCCGGGACCATGTAGGCCGGCAGGGTTTCCATCAGGCGGGCCTTGAGCTCATCGCGCAGCAGCACTTGCCGGTCGTGGCCGAGCGGTTCGCCTGGCACTACATACCCCACCAGTTGCAGGCCGACACCGCCCTCTCGGGCGATAACGGCGGCTTCGCGCACGGCCGGGTGCTCCTGCAGGCGTGCCTGGATTTCTCCCAGTTCGATGCGGAAGCCACGTATTTTCACCTGGTGATCCAGGCGGCCGACATACTCAATCACACCGTCGGCGCGATAACGCGCCAGGTCGCCGGTGCGATACAGCCGTTGCCCGGAGCTGGAAAACGGATAGGGAATAAAACGTTCGGCGGTCAGCCCGGCACGCTGATGGTAACCACGGGCCAGGCCTTCTCCGCCAATCAGCAGTTCACCCACCACACCCACTGGCACTGGCTGCAAATCGCTGCCCAGGATGTACAGGTGAGTGTTGTCGATGGGCCGGCCAAGCCAGGCCTGCGGCAACGCCTGGCTGAGTGGGTGTTGCGCCGACCAGATGGTGGTTTCAGTGGGGCCATAGAGATTCCACACCTGGTCCGACAGCGCCAGCATGCGGTCCGCCAGATCCTGGGCAAGCGCCTCGCCACCGCAGAGCATCTTGCAGCCTTGCAGCGCGCGCGCCTCGGGATTATCAAGCAACATCCGCCAGGTAGACGGGGTGGCCTGCACCACTGAAATATGCTCGCGGCGTACCAGCTCCAAGACTTGGGCCGGGTCTTGGGCGGCACTCTTGCCCACCAGGACCACACGTGCCCCGAGCACCAGCGGCAGGTAAATTTCCAGCCCGAAAATATCAAACGAGAACGTCGTCAGCGACAGCACCCGATCACTGCCTGACATGCCTGGAGCCTTCGCCATACTGGCGAGGAAGTTGCTCAGTGCCGCATGTCCTACCATCACCCCTTTGGGCTTGCCCGTAGAACCAGAGGTGTAGATCACGTAGGCGAGACTGGCCGCCTTTACCGACACGTGCGGATTGCTCTGCGGGTAGGACGCCAGCCCTGAATGCCGAGGATCCAGATCCACCGTCGTCAGCCCCGCAGGAAGCACCAGCAAATCCTTCAAGCGGGCCTGGGTCAGCAACAGGCCGATGCCGCTGTCGGCAATCATGTATTCCAGGCGATCCACCGGGAAATCCGGATCCAGCGGCACATACGCAGCACCCGCCTTGAGCACGGCGAGCAGGCCCACGAGCATTTCAAGGCTGCGCTCCACGCATATCCCCACCAGTTGGTCCGGGCCTACGCCCAGCTCCAATAGCTTGTGCGCCAGTTGGTTCGCCTGTTCGTTGAGTTGACGATAGGTATAGGTCTGCTCGTTGAACACCGCAGCCACGGCGTCCGGCTGATGCAGGGCCTGTTGCTCAATCATGCTGTGCACCCGTAGCGCCGAAAGATCGGCGTCGGTGGCGTTCCACTGCTCAAGCACACGGCTGCGCTCACCGTCGTCCAGGCTGTCAAACGTCCCCAGCGGACGATCGGCATTCAGCGTCATTGCCTGCAACAGGTTATGCAGTTGCGCGGCCAGCGCCTGGATTTGCCCCGGGGCGAAGAAACGCTGGTCGAAACTGTACTGCAGCGACAATGCCTCGCCGAGGTTGACCATCAGGGTCAGCGGGTAGTTGGTCTGCTCATGGCTATCAATCCGTCCGAAGCGCAAACCGTCTGGCGAGCTTTGCTCCAGGGCCTTGGACACGGGGTAGTTTTCAAACACCAGCAGGCTGTCGAACAGTGCCTCACCACCCTGCCCCGCCCAGCGCTGGATCTCGAACAGTGGCGTGTACTCATGTTCACGCAAGGCCAGGTTCTGCGCCTGCAAGGCTTGCAACAGCTGTGCGATGGTTTGCTCCGGTCGCGGGCTGACCACCACCGGCAAGGTGTTGATAAACAACCCGACCTGCTGCTCGACACCGGCCAATTGCGCAGGACGCCCGGCGACGGTAGCGCCGAAGCACACACTCGACTGGCCGCTCTGGCGCTGCAACAGCAAGGCCCAGGCCGCTTGCACCAAGGTGTTGAGGGTGACTTTCTGGCGGCGTGCGAACTCACTCAACTGCATGGTGCGCTCAGCGTCAAAATACTGGTAGTGATCCGAATAGCCCGTGCTGCCAGGCACTTCGCCTTGGGCCTGTGCCTGTGCCTGCGCGAGGCGGGTCGGTTCTTGCAGGTCAGCCAGTTGCAAGGTCCAGAACCGCTGGTTGGCCTGGCGGTCCTGGCTGTCCAGCCAGGCGATGTAGTCGCGATAACGTCCACCACGGCCGGCTTCGAATTGCCCGCTGTAACGTTGCAATACCTCGCCCAGCAGCTGCGAGTTGCTCCAGCCGTCCATCAGGATGTGGTGATGGGTGTAGATAAAATGGTACTGGTCGACACCGGTACGGATCAGCACCAGGCGCAACAGCGGTGCCTGCGCCAGGTCGAAGCCTTGCTGCTGTTGATCGGCCGCCAAGGCATCCAGGGCCGTCGCCAGATCGGCGTGGCCGGACAGGTCATGACTGACAAAAGGCAGCTCGACCTGCTCCAGTACGACCTGCACCGGCTGCGCCAACTCGCCCTGCCAGACAAAGCAGGTGCGCAGGATATCGTGGTGATCCAGCACTGCTTGCCAAGCCTGGCGGAAGCGTTTCGGGTCCAGCCCCTCGACATCCAGGCGCATCTGGTTGACGTAGTTGCCCGACGCCTGCTCGTACAGCGTATGGAACAGCATGCCTTGCTGCATCGGCGCCAGCGGATAGATGTCGGCAATCGCCTGCGCGGGAATGGGCAGCGCATCCAGTTGCGCCTGGCTCAAGTTGGCCAGCGGGAAATCCGACGGGGTCACGGCCGCGGCACCCGACGTGCAGCAATGCTCCACAAGGCTTGCCAGTTCACGGGCATAGTCATCCGCCAGGCCCTGGATGGTCGCGGTGGCAAACATGGCCGGGCTGAACGTCCAGCTCAACCGCAGCTCGCCATCGAACACCTGGCCGTTGAGTGCCAGCCAATTATCCAGCGGTGCCTGCGGGCTGTGCTCGGCGCCACGGGCTTCGCCCGACGGTACAAACAGCGCACCGTTGTCGTCCTCAAAATGACCGTCCAGTTGCCCCAGGTAGTTGAAGGTAATCCGCGGTGTCGGCAATGCCTTGAGCGCCGCTTGCGCCTGCGCGTCGCCCAAGTAACGCAGCACGCCAAAACCCAGGCCTTTATCGGGGATGGCGCGCAGTTGCTCCTTGATACCTTTGAGGGATTGAGCCGGGTCCGCAGCCGGCGTCAGCTTGACCGGGAACACACTGGTGAACCAACCGATGCTGCGGGTCAGGTCGATGTCGTCAAACAAGTCTTCGCGACCATGGCCTTCCAACTGGATCAAGGCATCGGCGTGGCCGGTCCAGCGGCAAACCACCCGCGCGAGCGCGGTCAGTAGCAGGTCGTTGACCTGGGTGCGATAGGCCTTGGGGGCGTTTTGCAGCAGTTGGCGGGTGTGCGTCGGGGTCAAGGCGCTGTGCACCGTGGCACCTTGATCATTGCGCAAGCCGGCTTCGGGATCGAGGCACGGCAAGGCGCTGTCGACGTCGGCCAGCAGCGTTTGCCAGTCATGCAACTCCTGTTGCAGGCGTTCGGTTCGGGCATAACCTTGCAGACGCTGCGCCCAGGCCTTGACCGACGAAGTCTTGGCCGGCAGTGCCACGACACGCCCCTGCTGCAGTTGCTCGTAGGCGGTTTGCAGGTCTTCGAACAGGATGCGCCACGACACGCCATCCACCGCCAGGTGATGGATCACCAGCAGCAGCCGCTGACTGCCGTCGGCCAGGGTCGCCAGCACCGCGCGCAGCAGTGGGCCATTGCCCAGGTCCAGGCTGCGCTGGGCTTCGTCGCCC
>NZ_JACAOM010000054.1:0-184769 GCF_013386245.1 Pseudomonas sp. 21615526
CCCGCTCCCACATTTGGTTCACGGTTTTGTCAGCTAGCCTTTCACTGTTTTAGGTGCCTTGCCTTCCTTCATCTGTTGCAGCAGCGGCGCACACTGGTTCGGCTCATCGCCGCTCGGTGCCACCAGCGCCAGCAAGCCCGCCGCCGGGCCGGCAATCACACCCAAGGCAACCATGCCCGCACCACGCAGCATCAGCGGCACCGCCTTCACGCCAGCATTCGGTTTGATAAACGGCCCGTTGACGTACAACGGCGAGCGCAGGGAAAACAGGCGGAAGCCTTTGGACTCCGGGGTAATGGTCAGGTCAAGCTGCTCGCTGGCCATGTTCGCGGTGCCATCGATGTAGATGATCGCGTTCTCGGTATCGAACACAAACAGGCGAGTCGTCGCCAGGCCCGACTTGATGCCGAAGTCTGCGGCCGCACAGTTGATCTTCACTTCCTTGTCGCCAAACAGGCGGCCGACCACGTAGTTGCCAACGTTGAGCCCGGCGATTTCCATCAGTCCGCGGCTGATGGCGCCGTCGTTGATCAACATCTTCAGATCGCCATTCGACGTGCCAAGCAATGCCGCGACGGAGTTGCCGCGCCCGGAAATGTCCGCGTCGCCGTTGAGCTCACCGAAGCTGGTTTTCATCGGCTCGAAGGTCGGGAACAGCTGCTTGAGCTTGAAATTGCGCGCGGTGAGTCTGGCCTGGCCTTCCATCGGCGTGGTGCGCCCGTTGAGACGAATCTGCGCGTCGAGCTTGCCACCGGCCACGCCGAAACGCAGGGGCTCCAGGCTCAACTGCCCGTCGTTCAGCACCAGGTGAGTGTAGAGATCGGTGAACGGCAATTCGGCACTGTGGACGATGCGTTTGCCGGTGAATTCGACGTCGGCATCCATGTCGCGCCAGCGCTCGGTGCGGAACTCTTCCACCGGCAGCACCTTGGTCGCCGGCTGCTTGCTTTCGCCGCCACGGGCTTTTTGCTTGGCGTTGGAGTCGGCACCGATCAGCGGCGCCAGGTCGGTCATCAACAGCTGGTTGGAGACCAGCGCCCCGGTGAGCTTGGGCCGCGGCTGGCTGGCGACGTAGCCGAGGTTGCCGTGGATGTCGCTGTTGCCGATCTTGCCGTTGAAGTTTTCATACTGGAACGACGCGCCACTGGCCTCATGCAACTTGGCGATCAGGTGGCCGTCGGTGGAATAGGCCGGCGAATCCGGCAAGGTCACGCCGGTCAGGGGGTACAGGTTGCCCAGGCTGCTGCCGGAGAGTTTGAGGCGCAGGTCGAGGGCGCCGAGGTTCATCGGGTCGGTCAGGGTGCCGGCCAGCGCGATGCTGGTGTCGCCGATCCTGGCCTGGGCTTGCAGCGGGAACGGCTTGGCCGCGTCCTGCAAGGCCAGCAGGCCACCGATCTTGCCGGTGCCATCGAGTTTCTGGCCGTGGTATTGGCCCTTGACCTTGAGGCCGAACGCGTAATCCTGCGGCGCCGAGCCTTTTTCCAGGGCTTTCCTGGCGTCGGCATCGCCGACGATCTCGCCGAAGGGGATCGGCTTGCCGAGCAGGTCGATCACGACGTCGAGCTGGGTCTTGAGAGTCTGGTCGTCGAGGGTCACATGGCCTTTGTCGAAGCCGATGGCGCCGATGTCCACCACCCAGTTGGACGGTTCGGCATTCGGGTCCTTGGGGTCGAACTTGAAGGTCCAGTTGGCGCGGCCATCGGCCAGGCGCTGCAACTGCGCACTCGGTTCGGTGAGGTCGATACGCGGGATCACCACGCGCTGGGCCAGCAACGCCAGGGGCGAGATACGCAACTCCACGCGCTTGAGGGTGACCATCTGCGGGGCTTTCGACCAGTCGGGATTGCCCAGGGTCAGGTCTTCGGCAATCACATGGGGCCACGGAATCCAGGCGCGCCAGCCGCCCTCATCGGGCTCGCGCTGCCACACCACGGCCAGGTTGCCATTGATGGCAAACGGTCGATGCAGCTCTTCGGAGACCTTGGCGTTGAGGGGCGGCTTGATCCGGTTCCAGTCAAAGAACACCAGGACCAACACCACAATGGCGATTAACAAAACGAAGCTGGCGCAGCTCCAGGCGAGAATTTTACGAGTGCGCGTCATTGCACAGGACTCCAGGTTACGACTGAGCGGGCGCTTTGCGGCGCGCGTTTTGACTACAGCTTATATGGCTACGACTGACAAACGGCGCGGGGGTTTAACCCCATTGATGGAATTACTCATAAAAACCGCCTTTCCTGACCAACCAGACAGTTTCAATCATCAACGACGCACCGTTGTTACCCACGTTCGTGTCGAAAATACCCACCTCGGTGCAAAAGCGCGGGCTTGAGACCTGCGAGATAGAGCCTTCGCAGGGAACAATCAATTCTGTTGATTATTACCATTGTGTTTATGAACTTTTATATCGACTTATCAAGAGTAGCATTAGCCCTGTACCCAATTTATCGCCCTCCCAAGGAGCAACCCATCATGAAACGCCAAATACTCGCAAGCTTTGCACTTTCCCTCCTGGCCAGCAGCGCATTTGCCCTGCCAGCTGCTGAACAGGCAACCCCACAAGTGAAAGCCGACGCTTCCCACTTCAGCCAAACCCTGGCTCGCAGCGGCGCTTCGGACAAGAACAACACCGACTACAACGGCAGCATCACTGAAAACGGTTCGGAACAAGCCAACAAACGTGCTTACACCGAAGGCGTTGCTGAAGGTGGCCGTGACCGTCTGGAACAGAAAGGCCTGGTTGAAGGTGGCGCTGATCGCCTGATGGAACGCAACGCTGTTGCCGAAGGTGGCCGTGATCGCCTGGAACAGAAAGGCCTGGTTGAAGATGGTTCGAGCCGCGCCAACAAACGCGCTTATGCTGACGGCGTAGTGGAAGGCGGTGCTGACCGTCTGGCAGAACTGCATCAAGCACAGAGCTAAGCCCGTGCTGGCCCTGGAAAAAAGCCCGATCAGCCGATCGGGCTTTGACTTTGTGTGAACCGCAACGCCCTTCTCCCTTTTGAAGTTCGACGCTGGCAAAGCTGATTTGCTAGAGTGCGTCGCTGTCCTTGTCCACAAAGCCCGCCTGCCAATGCTGCCCCGCGCCGAACAGAAGCAACAGACCCGACTCGCCCTGATGGACGCAGCCCGCCATCTGATGGAGTGTGGCCGTGGGTTCGGCAGCCTCAGCCTGCGTGAAGTGGCCAAGACCGCCGGCATCGTGCCCACCGGTTTCTACCGTCACTTTGCCGATATGGATCAGCTGGGCCTGGTATTGGTCAGCGAAGTCGGCCAGACCTTTCGCGCGACGATTCGCCTGGTGCGCCACAACGAATTCGTGATGGGCGGCATCATCGATGCCTCCGTGCGGATTTTCCTGGATGTGGTCGCCGCCAACCGTTCGCAATTCCTGTTCCTGGCCCGCGAGCAATACGGTGGCAGCCTCGCCGTTCGCCAAGCCATTGGTGCCCTGCGTGAAGACATCGCCAGCGACCTCGCCGCCGACCTGACCCTGATGCCCAAGCTCCAGCACCTGGATGCCGACGGCCTGCACGTGATGGCCGACCTGATCGTCAAGAGCGTGTTCGCCACCCTGCCCGACATTATCGACCCGCCCGCCGAAGCGCTGCCTGCGCACCTCACGCCACAAGCCAAGATCACCCAGCAGCTGCGTTTCATCTTTATCGGCCTCAAGCATTGGCAAGGCCTGGGCAGCACCGAATAACTCAGCGCACGGTGTGAAAACGCTTGGCGGTGGTGTAGTTCCGGTTCCAATAGCTGTTGGCCAGTGAGTCGATGCGCACGCTTTTGCCCGTGCGTGGCGAGTGGATGAACTTGCCCTCTCCTATATAGAGACCAACGTGGCTGACCTGGCCGCGCCCATTGCCCCTGAAAAACACCGCATCACCCGGTTGCAACGCATTGCGCTTGACCGTGGCCGCGGTTGAGCGGTGCATCGCCGAGGTGGTGCGAGGCAGATGAATGTTGGCTTCGGTCTTGAACAGGTACACCAGGAAGCTGCTGCAATCGAAGCCCTGCTTCACCGAAGCGCCGCCCAATTTATAGGGCGTGCCCAACAGCTCGTGGGCGCGGTCGATCACGTTGTCGATAGAAGGTGGCGGCGCGAATGCCGGGGCACGCTGAAGGTTGGCCGAAGCAGATGAAATGGCGAGCGACAAACTGACAATGAGTAAACAGAAAAATGACTTGTACATGGTGGAAACCGCTGAAGATTAAATACGGAGCGGAATCCTAATGAAACAGCGCGTAACGCAACGCACGGCAAATCCTGCAAGTGCGTAGGAAAAGTCCCAAGCAATCAAAACTCAAAAAAAGATGAAAGAAATTTCATGCACCAAGCAATGGAATTCAACGCCGAGCGCCCGGATCCGGTGCTATAAATCCAACCACGCACCAAAATGAAACATTTTGGAATAATTTCCTGCGCCATCAGGTGGCACAAGTCGCCTGCCTACAGGGAATTCCTACTCCCCGCGTGGTTGGCAAGACCCTTGCTCTAGCTTGCTTATCGCTCATAGCTGGAAGCTTTCTGATGCTGGTGATCCACCGCCGAATCGCCCCCCAACCCGTCTGGGCCGCAGAGTTGCTGCTGAATTTCGAAGCCCGCAGCAAAAGCCGCCTGCGCTGTTTCAGTGCCGACGGAGAAGACGTCGGCCTGTTTCTGGAGCGCGGCCAACCGCCGCTGCACGATGGCGAATTCCTACAGGCTGAAGACGGACGTGTCGTACGCGTGTGTGCCCGGCCTGAACAACTGCTGCACGTCACCTGCGGCAACGCCTTTGAACTGACCCGCGCCGCCTATCACCTGGGCAACCGCCACGTGGCGCTGCAAGTGGGTGACGGTTGGCTGCGCCTGCTCGATGACTACGTGCTCAAGGCCATGCTCGATCAGTTGGGCGCGACGACCGAGACCATCGAGGCCCCCTTCCAGCCGGAACACGGCGCCTATGGCGGCGGCCACCACCACTCCCGCCATGGCGACGAAGACTTCAACTACCCGCCCAAGCTGCACCAGTTCGGCGTACGTCTATGAACCCAGCCTGGGCGCTGTTGCGTCTGGCCAGTCCGCAGCTGCCGATTGGTGGCTACAGCTATTCTCAGGGCCTGGAAATGGCCGTGGAGCAAGCCCGCGTGACCGACCCGGCAAGTGCCGGGCGCTGGATCAGCGATCAACTGTTGCTCAACCTGGCGCGCTTCGAAGCGCCGCTGCTGCTTGCCCACTGCCAGGCCGCCGCCGAACAGGACTGGCCACGCCTCGCGCAGTTGTGCGAGGAACACCGCGCCAGCCGTGAAACCCGCGAGCTTTATCAGGAAAGCCGGCAGATGGGCTATTCCCTGCACCAGCTATTGAACGGTTTACCGGAGCTGGATGACGCCGCCCGAGAATTCCTGGCACAGCGCTCCGAACCGCACCTGGCCCTGGGCTGGGCCCTGGCCGCCCGCGCCTGGCAGATCAGCCCGGATGACGCCCTGGCCGCCTGGCTGTGGAGTTGGCTGGAAAACCAATTGGCGGTGCTGATGAAGACGCTGCCTCTGGGCCAACAAGCCGCCCAGCGCCTGACCAGCGAACTGCTGCCGCTGCTGCAACAAGCCCAGCAGGACGCCAGCCAGCTTGACCCCAATCACTACGGCAGCGCCGCGTTTGGCCTGTCCCTGGCGTGCATGGCCCATGAGCGCCAGTACAGCCGCCTGTTCCGTTCCTAGGGCACTTTATCTTGGAGAATCACATGAACACCCAACCCCTGCGCGTCGGCATCGGCGGCCCGGTCGGCTCCGGCAAGACCGCCCTGACCCTGGCCCTGTGCCTGGCTCTGCGTGATCGCTACAACCTGGCGGTGGTCACCAACGATATCTACACCCGCGAAGACGCCGACTTCCTGGTGCGCAACCAGGCCCTGGCGCCCGAGCGCATCATCGGTGTGGAAACCGGCGGCTGCCCCCACACCGCGATTCGCGAAGACGCCTCCATCAACCTCGAAGCAGTAGACCAGTTGAACCGTCGCTTTCCCGGCCTGGACCTGATCCTGGTGGAATCCGGCGGCGACAACCTGTCGGCCACCTTCAGCCCGGAACTGTCGGACCTGACCATCTACGTGATCGATGTGTCGGCCGGCGACAAGCTGCCGCGCAAAGGCGGGCCGGGAATCTGCAAATCCGACCTGCTGGTGATCAACAAGATCGACCTGGCGCCGCTGGTAGGCGCATCCCTGGAGCTGATGAACAGCGATACCCAGCGCATGCGCGGCGGTAAACCTTTCGTCTTCAGCAATCAGAAAACCGGCGTCGGCCTGGAAGAAATCGTCGCCTTCATCGAACGCCAGGGCTTGCTGACCGCAGCCTGATCAACCCCCACAAGGAGCCTGTCCATGCGCCTCAATACACTTCTCGCTGCCGCAGCCTTGCTGCTCACTCCCGCCCTCGCCTTCGCCCACCCCGGCCATGGCGACAACGGCCTGGTGGCCGGTATCAGCCACCCGCTGGGCGGCATCGACCACTTGCTGGCAATGGTCGCCGTGGGCCTGTGGGCCGCTCAACAAAAAGGCTCGGCGCGCTGGGCGCTGCCGTGCACGTTTGTCGGCACCATGCTGATCGGCGGGATGCTGGGCTTTGAAGGGCTGGAACTGCCGGCGCTGGAAAGCGGGATTGCCGCGTCGGTGCTGGCGCTGGGCCTGGCGGTAGCGCTGGCGGTGCGGCCGCCGTTGTTCGTGGCGGTGGCGGCGACGGCGCTGTTTGCACTGTTCCATGGCGTGGCCCATGGTTTGGAACTGCCGGACATGTCCAGCCCTTGGGCGTATGCCATAGGGTTTGTGGGTGCGACGGCGGTTTTGCATGCTGCCGGTTATGCCGCGGTGCGTTTCCTGCCGGCGGCGGCTGCGCCGTTGGTGCGGGTGGCGGGTGCGGTTTCGGCGGCGACTGGGGTTTGGTTGCTCGCGAAGGCGGCAGTAAAGACAACACCGATCCCAAGCCTGATACCATGTCGCGCAAACACCCCTGCCGTGACGACGCCAGCCGATGCCCATCGCTCCAAGCTCCGCCCTCAAGCCTCAATTGACCGCCGTGTTGATGCACTTCCACGACCAGATCGTGCCGCTCTGGCAAGGCCCGGGCTGGAATGCCGACCTGGCGCTGCCCTATGAGGCCCTGGACGCCGATCATCGGCCGTTGCCCCCGCAACGCTACCGCGCCATGGCCTGCGCACGGCAGTTGTACCTGTTCGCCAGCCTGATCGGCGAGCCCGGCGCAGCCTTTGCCGAGGAGCGCGCCGCCGCGCTGTTCCGTTCCCTGCAACGGCACTTCCACGACGCCGAGCACGGCGGCTGGTTCTACAGCATCGACGCCCACGGCAAGCCGCTGGATAAGCGCAAGGACCTCTACACCCACGCCTTCATCATCTTCGCCTGCGCCCACTATTGGGCCAAGGTACGTGAATCGCTGGTGGAATCGGTACTCGACGCCGCCCTGGAAGTGGTCGCCGAACGCTTCGCCACCGGCGACGGCCTGTACGAAGCGGTGCTGGAACGTAACTGGTCATCCCTCAAGTCTGGCCCTCTGCAAAACCCGCTGATGCACCTTGCCGAAGGTTTCCTCGCCACGTTGGCCGTGCGGGAGGACGCCGTCACCCAAGACGCGTTGCTGGACCTGGCCAACGCCATGCAGAAGCGCTTCATCGACCGCCAACACGGGGTGATGATGGAAAAACCGCTGGGCGCTGTGGATAACTGGTTTGAACCGGGGCATCAGTTCGAATGGTTCTTCCTGCTGGAATCTTCGGATTTGCTGCGGGGCACACCGCTGCACACATCACTGAGCAAAGCGTTCACCTATGCCGAGCAAAAGGGTGTGGATAACCTGACCGGTGCGGTCAGCGGCATGCTCGCCCTGGACGGCAGCGTGCGCGACGGCACCCAGCGCATCTGGGCCCAGGCCGAATACCTGCGGGCGCTGACCTTGCGGCCCGACAGTGAAGCCGTGCTGCACCGCCAATTGCTGGCGCTGCAACAACGCTTCCTGCACGACAAAGGCTGGAATGAGTGCCTGGATGCCAAGGGGCACGTGAGCCGGCGGGACATGCCGTCGACCACGCCTTACCACTTGGCGACGTGCTACCTGGGCCTTACGCAATCCATTTGCGGTCCCCGGTAAAACTGATCGTCAGCCAGCGGGCCGCATCCGGCTTGCCCAACCCTGTGGATATTTCTTCGCGCAGCCCGTCCAGGGTGGCGACGTTATCCACCGGGTAATCCGCCGGCAGCACCACATGAATTTCGATAAACCGCGCCCGCCCGTGCTTCTGCACGTAGGACACGTAATCATCGAAACCATGCCTGGCCTGGGCCGCATCCATCACTTCGCGCACTTTGCCGTCCAACTGGTCCGGCACAATCCCCAACACGTCGCGTAGCGCCGGGCGCAGGATCTTGAAGGCCGGCGCCAGCATGCTCAACGCCAGCAGGATCAGGATCAACGGGTCCACATACACCGCCCACTGCCCATAGCCCTGGGACTTGAGCAACAGCGCCGCCAGGAAGCTCACCAGCAGCCCCACCGACAGCATCGCGTCCACCAACCAACTGATGTTGTCGAACTGGATCAGCGACGACTTGAGCGTGCGATTGCGGTAACGCACGTAGAAAAAATAGGCGAACTCGACGACGGTAAACACCGCCGCATAGATGATCACCAGGCCCAACTCGATATCGCGCCCGCCATTGATAATGCCGAACACGCCGTTGAGAAACGCGTAGATGGCGATCAACAGCAAAAAGCTGCCCTCGATCAGCAGCACCATGGGTTCCAGGTGCCAGTAGCCGAACTGGAAACGTTCGTTGCTTTTCTTGGCGATCAGCTTGGCCGTGATCAGCATCAGCACCTTGATGGCGGTGGCGATCAGCGAGAAAAAGCCGTCGAATAAAATCGATTGGGCGCCCGACACCACCCCCGTGACAATCCCGGCGATCGCCACGGCGAACATCAGGATGGTCGATTGTTTGAGCAGCGACTGCTCACCTCGGTTACTCACATATCCTCCTGTCAAAACCTTTGAACCGCACAGCGCGGCGGGGTTTTCAGGGGTGGAGTGTACCTTATGTCCTGTTTTGGCCGATTTGCCGCATATTCAAGCCTGACAAAAACCCTGTGGCGAGGGAGCTTGCTCCCGCTGGGCGGCGAAGCCGCCCCAAAAAAGCCAGGGCCGCTTCGCAGCCCAGCGGGAGCAAGCTCCCTCGCCACAACAGCTCGACGAACTTAGGCCTTGGCGCCACGCTCAATCGCAAACCCGGCCCAGGTCTGGCTCACTGGCATCAGCTCCAGGCGGTTGATGTTCACGTGTGCCGGGGTGTTAAGCACCCAGAAGATCGTATCCGCAATGTCCTGCGGCTGGATCGGCTCGGCACCGGCATAAGTCGCGTCATAACGCGCCTGGTCACCGGCAAAGCGCACCAGCGAGAACTCACTCTCACACAGGCCCGGCTCAATGTTGGTCACGCGCACGCCGGTGCCCTGCAGGTCGCAACGCAGGTTCAGCGAGAACTGTTTGACGAAGGCCTTGGTGCCGCCATACACGTGGCTGCCCGGGTACGGGTAGCTGCCGGCAATGGAACCGAGGTTGATGATACCGGCGCCACGGCCATGGGCGATCAGGCGCGGCAACAGCAGGCTGGTGGTGGTCAGCAGGCCCTTAATGTTGGTGTCGACCATGGTTTCCCAATCGTCGAGGCTGCACTTCGGCGCAGGGTCGGTGCCCACCGCCAGGCCGGCGTTGTTGATCAGCCCGCGCAGCGTGGCAAAGGACGGCGGCAGGTTCGCGATCGCCTCTTCCATGGCCTTGCGGTCACGCACGTCCACCACCAGGCCGAGCACTTCGGTCTGCTTGGAAAGCTCGGCGCACAGGGCGTTCAAGCGCTCTGCGCGGCGGCCGGTGAGCACCAGTTTCCAGCCGGCTTCGGCAAAACGGCGGGCACAGGCTTCGCCAAAACCGGAGGTCGCGCCAGTAATAAACAGCGTATTGGACATGGTGTTCTCCTTGCGGGGCTACGAGGTAAAAAATCAGCCAGCAGAATGCCCGGCTGCCGGGCTGGCGGCAACTGATACACGCTGTGGACACAGGTGAATGCCGCTCATGCTGTACGAAATTCAACCAACCGCCCGAAAGCCATACAGGCCGTGGCGTGCAGCCATGTGCGCGCACCTTATCCACAGCCCCGTCCACAGTCTTTGGGGGCAAGTACAAAAGCTGAAAGCCGCGCTACACAAGGCTTTCAGCGCGATTCAAAAAGTTTTTTGCTTGACCTTGCGCAGCCCGTATGTAGCCCGGTTCAAAACGGTGCAACCAGGACGATGGCTCCAGGCCAGTCATTCCGGCCTCTGCGGCACTCTTTCCAGAGTTTAGTCACAGACTTATCCACAGGCCGGAGTGACATATTCCGGTCATATACCTGTGTCTTTAAACAGGTTGACAAACCCCTCGGGTGGTCACGAAAAACTCACTGATCAATAAACAACCACCACGCTGCAAGCCGCGAAAACAAAGGCCTCCAGCCAGCTACTCCCACGTTACCCACAGCCGGTTCCACAGTGCTTGGGGACAAGTCAAAACTGTGACAAAACAGGGATTTGCGGCGGCTATATGTCGCGCTTTGGCAGGTGCCCGGATTTGTTGTCCACAATTTCAGGAAAGCCTGCAGGCGACGCAAAAAAATGTGGGAGCGGGCTTTGTGTGGGAGCGGGCTTGCTCGCGAAAGCGGCGTATCAGTCAATGCAAATGTGACTGACCCACCGTCTTCGCGAGCAAGCCCGCTCCCACACAAGCCCGCTCCCACATTGGACCTGCGAACGACTTAATGCCCGCCGAGGTAGGCGTTACGCACCTCCTCATTCACCAGCAGCTCCTTGCCGGTGCCGGTAAGGCGAATCTCGCCGTTGACCATCACGTACGCCCGGTCCGACAAGCGCAACGCATGGTTGGCGTTCTGCTCCACCAGGAAGATGGTCATGCCGGTAGACGCCAGCTCCCGCAGCGTGGAAAAGATCTGCTTCACCACGATCGGCGCCAGCCCCAGGCTCGGCTCGTCCAGCAGCAACAGCTTGGGCCGGCTCATCAGTGCGCGGGCGATGGCAAGCATCTGCTGTTCACCACCGGACATGGTCATCGCCCGCTGGTTGCGCCGCTCCTTGAGACGCGGGAACAGCTCGAACATGCGCTGCATGTCTTCGGTGGCGAACTTGTCGCCAATCGGGATAGTGCCCATCAGCAGGTTTTCCTCGACGGTCATGTCGGGGAACACCCGCCGCCCTTCCGGCGACTGCGCAATGCCGTTGGAGGCGATGTAGTGGGACGACTTGTGGGTAATGTCGACGCCGCGGTAGATGATCTGCCCGGACTCGGCCCGTGGCTGGCCAAAGATCGACATCAGCAGCGTGGATTTACCCGCACCGTTGGAGCCGATCAGGCTCACGGTTTCGCCTTCGTTGATGTGCAGCGAAACTTTCTTCAGGGCCTGGATCGGGCCGTAGAACACGTCCAGGTCTTTCAGTTCGAGGATTGGCTCACTCATACCAGCTCCTCTTCGTCAGCGCCCAGATAAGCCGCGATCACCTTCGGATCATTGCGGATCGCTTCCGGCCCGCCCTCGGCAATCACGTTGCCGTGGTCCAGCACCACGATGTGGTCGGAAATACTCATCACCATGCCCATGTCGTGTTCGATCAGCACCACCGTCAGGTCGTGCTCGTCCCGCAGCAGGCGAATCATCGCGCTGAGGGCTTCGGTTTCCTGGGGATTGAGGCCGGCGGCCGGTTCGTCGAGGCAAATAATCTGCGGCCGGGTGCACATGGCACGGGCGATTTCCAGGCGGCGCTGCTGGCCGTAGGACAGCTCGCCGGCCAGGCGGTTGGCGCAGTCCACCAGGTCCACCACTTCCAGCCAGTAGAACGCATGGTCGAGGGCGTCGCTTTCAGCCTTGCGGTAGCCCTTGGTATTGAGGATGCCCGCGAGCATGTTGCGGTTGACCCACATGTGCTGGGCCACCAGCAGGTTCTCCACCACCGACATTTCCTTGAACAGGCGAATGTTCTGGAAGGTGCGCGCCAAACCCGCCCGGTTCACCAGGTGAGTGCCGCCGAACATCTTGTAGAACACCCGGCTGACGAAGCTTTTCGGCGAGACAAAGTCGGTGGCCTTGAAGCGCTCGCCCAGCAGTTGGATCACGTTGGTCTGCTTGCCGCGCACATTGAGTTCGATCTTGCCGCCGGAGGCTTTGTAGAAACCGGTCAGGCAGTTGAACACGGTGGTCTTGCCGGCACCGTTGGGACCGATCAGGGCGAAGATCGAGTTGCGCTTGACCTTGAGACTTACGTCGCTCAAGGCCTTGATGCCACCAAAGTGCATCATCAGGTGTTCCACGGAAAGAACGACTTCCTTGCTCATGGCGCCACTCCTTTACGCGGGACAACACCGGTACGGCTGATACGAATCAGGCCTCGTGGTCGCCAGATCATCATCACCACCATCAACACGCCGAAGAGCAGCACGCGGTACTCGGAGAAGCTGCGCAGCAGCTCCGGCGCCACCGTCAGCACGAACGCGGCAATCACCACGCCGACGGTCGAGCCCATGCCGCCCAATACCACGATGGCGAGGATCAGCGCCGACTCGAAGAAGGTGAACGACGACGGGTTGACGAAGCCCTGGTAGCTGGCGAAAAACACCCCGGCCAGACCGGCAGTGGACGCGCCGATGGTGAACGCCGAGAGCTTCACCAGCACGTGGTTGAGGCCCATGGAACGGCAGGCGATTTCGTCTTCGCGCAAGGCTTCCCACGCGCGCCCCACCGGCATGCGGGTCAGGCGGTGCTTGATGTACAGCACCAGCAGCACCACCAGGAACAGCACGATGTAGATGAACAGGAATTTGATGTTGGGGTTGTAGTCGATGCCGAAGAACTCGTGGAACGGCACCCCGCCATCCTTCGCCTTGCGCACGAACTCCAGGCCGAAAAACGTTGGCGACGGCACCGGCATGCCGTTCGGGCCACCGGTAAACGACAGCCAGTTATTCAGCACCAGGCGGATGATTTCACCGAAGCCCAGGGTCACGATCGCCAGGTAATCGCCGTGCATTCGCAGCACCGGAAACCCGAGTATGCACCCCGCCAGCGCCGCACAAATCGCCGCCAGCGGCAGCACCGACCAGAAGCCCAGGCCGAGGTACTGGTAACCCAGCGCCAGGCCATAGGCGCCGATGGCGTAGAACGCCACGTAACCCAGGTCGAGCAGCCCGGCCAGGCCGACCACGATGTTCAGGCCAAGGCCCAGCAACACGTAGATCAACCCGAGGATCACCACGGTCAGCAGGTATTTGTTGGCGAAGAACGGGAACACGATGGCAATCACGATCAACGCCGGGATGATCCAGCGCAGGCGCGACTTGTAGTCCGGCTTGAGTACATGCACACCGGAGCCGGTACTTTCAAACCCCTGCAGAATCCGCAGGCCCCTTGGGGTTTGCAGGAACAGGCTCATGGCGAACCGGCCGACCATCACGATGGCCACCAGGATGCCGACACGCGCCGGTTGCAGGTTGAAGCTGTAGCCGTCGAGGACCACGCCGACGATCGGACCGAACACGATCAGCGAAATCAGCCCGGCGAGTACCGCATCGACGACACTTTTCTTGATATCGATAGAGTAGGCAGCAGACATAGTTATACCTTCGCCACGAGTGGGCGACCGAGCAGGCCCTGGGGACGGAAAATCAGGATCACCACCAGCAGGGAGAAACTGAACACGTCTTTGTAGTCAGAGTTGATCAACCCCGAGAACAGCGACTCGGAAATACCCAGGATGATCCCCCCCAGCATGGCCCCAGGCAGGGAGCCGATGCCGCCCAGTACCGCTGCGGTAAATGCCTTGATGCCGATGATGAAGCCGGCATAGAAGTCGAACGTGCCGTAGTTCAGGGTGATCAGCACACCGGCCAGCGCGGCCATGGCGGCACCAATCACGAATACGTAGGAGATGACCCGGTCGGTGTTGATACCGAGGATCGACGCCATCTTGCGGTCTTGCTGGGTAGCGCGGCACATGCGGCCGAGCTTGGTGTACTTGATGATGTAGGTCAGCAGGCCCATGCCGACGAACGCGGCCACCAGGATGAACACCTTGGTGTAGGTCAATTGCACGAAGCCGGTGCCGATATCGACTCTCCAGGCGCCGGCCAGCAGCGTCGGGATGCCTTGTTGCTTGGCGCCCTGGGCGATCTGCGCGTAGTTCTGCAGGATCAGCGAAATACCGATGGCGCTGATCAGCGGTGCCAGTCGGGTGGAGTTGCGCAGCGGTTTGTAGGCGACACGCTCGATGACCCAGCCGTAGACGCCGGTGACGACGACGGTGAAGATCAGGGTGCCAAGGATGAGCAGCGGGAAGGATTCGATGCCGAAGTAAGCCAGCAGTGCCAGACTGATCGCCGCGAGGTAAGCGGAAATCATATAAACCTCGCCATGGGCGAAGTTGATCATGCCAATGATGCCATAGACCATTGTGTAGCCGATGGCGATCAAGCCATAGACCGACCCGAGGGTCAGCCCATTGACCAGTTGCTGCAGGAAAATACCATCCATAACGCAATCTCACGCAGTGAGAGCCTGCACACCTGTGGGTGTGCGGATCTTCTAGGAGGAAAAGACAGACACAAAAGGGGCTGGCAACCAAGTCCCCGTGTAGGAGCTGGCGTGTGTGGGCGCCGGGCTTGCCCGCGATAGCGACACCTCGGAATGTCAGTCAACCCGAGGTGACGCTATCGCAGGCAAGCCAGCCCCCACAAAAGCCCGGTTCCCACAGGGTCAAGTGGCGTCTAACCCATCGCGCTAACTATTACTTCTGCTTTTCCAGCTGGTGATACTTGCCGTCCTTGTCCCACTGGTAAACCACATAGTCGGAGATTTTCAGGTCGCCCTTGGCGTCCCAGTTCTTCTCGCCCATGACGGTTTTGACCGGGTGGGATTTCAGCCATTTGGCTGCGTCTTCGCCCTTGTCGGACTTGGCGCCATTGAAACCGGCGGCCAGGGCCTGGATCGAGGCGTAGGCGTACAGGGTGTAGCCTTCAGGCTCGGTGCCATTTTTGCGGAACTCTTCCACCACGGTCTTGCTGTCTGGCAGCAGGCGTGGGTCGGCGCCGAAGGTCATGTACACGCCATCCACGTACTGTGCACCACCGGCGGTGGCCACCAGTTCGTCGGTCACCACGCCGTCATCGGACATGAACTTGACGTCTTTCAGGCCGGCTTCACGAATCTGCCGAACCAGTGGGCCGGCTTCCGGGTGCAGGCCGCCGAAGTACACGACGTCAGCACCGGTGGAGCGGATCTTGGTGACCAGGGCGCTGAAATCTTTCTCGCCACGGGTCAGGCCTTCTTCCAGCACCGGCTTCACGCCGCGCTTGGTCAACTGCGCCGCAGTGGCGTCGGCCAGGCCTTTGCCGTAGGTGTCCTTGTCGTTGATAACGGCAACTTTCTTGCCCTTGAGCACGTCGACGATGTAGTCGCCGGCCACGATGCCTTGCTGATCGTCACGACCACACATGCGGAACACGGCCGACAGGCCACGCTCGGTAACCTGCGGGTTGGTGGAGCCCGGGGTGATCATGATCACGCCCGCATCGGCATACACCTCGGAGGCTGGGATAGTGTTCGACGAGCAGAAGTGCCCGACCACGCCAATCACTTTGTCCTGGTCAACCAGGCGGTTGGCCACGGCCACGGCCTGCTTGGGTTCGCAGGCGTCATCGCCGGCCACCAGCTTGATCTGCTCGCCGTTGATGCCGCCGGCCTTGTTGATGACATCGGCTGCCGCCTGGGCACCTTTCATGTACTGCTCACCAAATGCCGCGTTGGCGCCGGTCATCGGCCCCGCTACGCCAATCTTCACATCAGCTTGAGCAAACGCAGAAACACCCAGCGCCGCAGCAACGGCGAGGGCTAGAAAACCTTTCTTGTAAAACGTCTGGGACATGAGTGGTGCTCCGAGGTTTTTGTTGAATTGGCACTGCAGCTTCACTTCAAAAACTTTCGGAGAAAGCCCAGAGCAAGCGTCGTGCCATTACGTTTTTATTATTCAAAAAGACACGGTGTCATTGTTATTGCAGGTTTTTGGGCGCCTTTTGATTGGACGTGCAACCGTCTATCTCAACCAGGTGCAACCATTGGACCTATAAAGTGCAACCCGACCAATCAAGCACTGCAACCCGGCCACTAAACGGCCACCCTTAAACATGTAACAGCGTGCGTAACGGAAGTGCACATTTACAGTGCGTTACTGCTACGACTCGCACCAATACAGATTAGTAGCCGGCTAAGAAAATGCAGGCTTCTGAGGGGTATTTCGTTGATCAGATCACGATCCGCAGGCATTGGCCCGCGTGATACAGCGAGAATCCCGCCTCGTACAAACAGCTGCGCAGGCCCACACCGGCCAACGGCTGCATCGGCGCAAAGGGGATCGGCAGTGCCTGTGGATCCTGGTGACACAGATAATCCGCGAAGGCTTTGCCCACGACACTGCCGGTCGTCACCCCGCGCCCGTTGTAACCGGTGACCGCCACCAGCCCGGGCGCCGGCTCGAACAGGCGCATCAAGTGGTCCGGGGTGAACGCGATGCAGCCGGTCCAGGTGCACTCCCACTGCACCGGTTTGAGGTACGGGAAGTAGTGCTGTTGCACCCGATCGGCCCAGGCCTTGAGGAACCACGCGGGTTTCTGGTTGCCGTTGCCCAGGCTGCCGAGCAGCAGGCGGCCTTCGGCGTCGCGGCGGATGCTGCTGAGTACCTGGCGAGTGTCCCAGGAGCCTTGGCCGCCCGGAAGGATTTGTTGGGCGGCGTCGTCGGTCAGAGGGGCCGACGCCACCTGATAGTAATAACCGGGGAAAAAGTTGCGGCGCAGCTCGGTCCACTCGCCTTCGGTGTAGGCGTTCGAAGCGATCACCACCTGTTCGGCCTGCACCGAGCCTTGGGCAGTCTGCACAGACCAGTGCTGGCCCTGGCGTTCCAGTTGGGTGACTGGGGAGTGATCGAACAACTGTCCGCCGAGCCCGACGGCGGCATTGGCCAAACCACTGGTGTAGGCCATCGGGTTCAAGGTGCCGGCCCGCCGGTCGAGCAAGGCGGCAGCAATCTTTTTGGTACCGGTGGCTTGTTCGCATGCAGCGCCGGTCAACAGCTCCACCGGTGCACCGCGACGCTTCCATTGTTCCTCACGACTGCGCAAATCCGCCTCGCCACGGGCGTTGTGCGCCATGTGCAAGGTGCCCTCGCGACGCAGTTGGCAGTCGATGTTGTATTTGTCGATCAGGCTGAACACCAGGGACGGTGCCGCGCCGAGCATGCGGTTGAGCTGGCTGCCCACCGCGGTACCAAAACCGGCTTCGATCTCGTCCGGGGGAATCCACATCCCTGCATTGACCAGCCCTACGTTGCGCCCCGAACCACCGTGGCCGGTGCGATGGGCCTCGAGTACGGCGACACTTTTTCCTTGCTCCAGCAAGTGAATGGCTGCCGACAAACCGGTGATGCCGGCGCCGATCACGCACACATCCACTTTTGCCTCGCCCTTGAGCGCGGCACGATCCGGCCGGCCAGGAGTGAGTTGTTCCCACAAACATGCTTCGCGTAATGCCATTGCCAGACTCCGATGAGACCTAACAAACCACTTTTCCGAATTGTAAATACGGTCAAATGTGGGAGCGGGCTTGCTCGCGAAAGCGGTGGATCAGATAAGCATTCGTTGACTGACACACCGCTTTCGCGAGCAAGCCCGCTCCCACATTGACCTCACTCCGACTTGAGGTATCAGTCGAAGGTAATGCCCTGGGCCAGCGGCAGTTCCAGCGAGTAGTTCACGGTGTTGGTCTGGCGACGCATGTACCCGCGCCATGCATCCGAGCCCGACTCACGCCCGCCACCGGTCTCTTTCTCACCGCCAAACGCGCCACCAATCTCCGCGCCGCTCGGGCCGATGTTGACGTTGGCAATCCCGCAGTCACTGCCCACCGCCGACATGAACTGCTCGGCCTCGCGCACGTCAGTGGTAAAGATGCACGAAGACAGGCCTTGTGGCACCGCATTGTTCAGGCGCAGCGCTTCAGCGAAATCGGTATAGCCGACCACATACAGAATCGGCGCGAACGTCTCGGTGCACACCACATCACTCTGCTCCGGCATTTCCACGATGGCCGGCGACACGTAGTAAGCGTTGGGGAACGTGTCTTCCAACTGACGCTTGCCGCCAAACACCCGGCCGCCTTCGCTCAAGGCCTGCTCCAGGGCGTCCTGCATGTTTTCGAAGCTGTGCTTGTCGATCAGCGGGCCGATCAGGTTGCCTTCCAGCGGATGGCCGATGCGCACTTTGGAATACGCAGCCTTGAGGCGGGTGACGATTTCCTCCTTCACCGACTCATGGGCGATCAAGCGGCGCAGGCTGGTGCAGCGCTGGCCGGCGGTACCGACGGCGCTGAACAGAATCGCGCGCACGGCCATGTCCAGGTCGGCGCTTGGGCCGAGGATCATCGCGTTGTTGCCGCCCAGTTCGAGAATGCTGCGGGCAAAACGTGCAGCGACTTTCGGCGCTACTTCGCGGCCCATGCGGGTGCTGCCGGTGGCGCTGATCAGCGCAACACGCGGGTCATCCACGAGTGCGGCGCCGGCATCGCGGCCACCGATGATCACCTGGCTGAGGTACGGCGGCGCATCGCTGAAGTTCTTCAGTACGCGCTCGAACAGTGCCTGGCAGGCCAGGGCGGTAAGCGGGGTTTTTTCCGACGGTTTCCAGATCACTGCGTTGCCGCACACCAGCGCCAGCGCGGTGTTCCACGCCCATACGGCGACCGGGAAGTTGAAGGCGCTGATCACGCCAACCACGCCCAGCGGGTGCCAGGTTTCACGCATGTGGTGGCCCGGACGCTCGGAGGCGATGGTCAAGCCGTACAGCTGGCGCGACAGGCCGACGGCGAAGTCGCAGATGTCGATCATTTCCTGCACTTCACCCAAACCTTCCTGGGTGATCTTGCCGGCTTCCCACGACACCAGCTCGCCGAGGTCGGCCTTGTACTCGCGCAAAACGTCACCGAACTGGCGCACCAGCTCACCACGACGGGGGGCCGGCACCTTGCGCCAGGCCTCGAATGCATGCTCGGCGCGACTGACCTGCTGCTCCACCTCGGCGGCGCCTTCCCAGTGCACACTGGCAATCCGGCTGCCATCAATGGGCGAATGCACGGGTTGTTTACCCGACTGGTACAGCGCCGGGTTTACCCCGAGACGATCAAGCAATGCGGCAACCATGGGTCACTCCTTCAATCTACAAACAGAAATTTGCGCCGCCAGCGGTCGCGGCGATCCAGACCTTATTTGTAGCTGGCCCAAGACTTGCCAACAAACGACGATTAGGCGAGATATCATTCCGTTTATTCATGCTAAGAACAAAAAGAGGCGTGCCGTGCTGAATAAAAGACATTTGCCCTCGATCACCGCCCTGCAGTGCTTCGAAGCGGTCACCCGCCACCTGAGTTTTACCCGCGCCGCCGAAGAGCTGAACCTCACCCAGAGCGCTGTCAGCAAACAGGTCGCGCAGCTGGAAGAACTGTTGCAGCACCTGCTGTTTCGCCGGGTGCGCCGCCGCTTGCAGATGACCCCGGCGGGCGATCTGTACCTGGTGGAAGTGCGCAAGATCCTCACCCAGGTGGAGATATCCACCCATTACCTGCGCTCCTACGGCGGCGAGACTGAAGTGCTGCGGGTGTCCACGCCCTACACCTTCGGCGCCCGCTGGCTGGTGCCGCGCCTCAAGGGCTGGCGACTGCGCCATCCGCAGATTCACCTGGACCTGTGCAACGAACAGGAGCCCGACGAGCTGCTGCAAGGCAAGGCCGACCTGGCCTTCTACTTTGGCCAGGGCTCACGGCCCGGCACCGAGAGCCTCAAGCTGTTCAGCGAAGAACTGGTGCCCGTGTGCTCACCCGACAGCCTGCCCGCCCAAGCATTTACCGACCCCACGCAACTGAGCGAACTGGTGTTGCTGCAAAACGCCTCGCGCCCGCAAGGCTGGCATGACTGGTTCGCCGCCCAGGGTCATCACACCGAGCACAGCTACCATGGGCCGCGCTTCGAGACCTTTTATATGTGCATTCGCGCCGCACAGGTTGGCTGCGGTGTGGCGCTGCTGCCCAGGTTTCTGGTGGAAGAAGAGCTAGCAGAAGGCAAGCTGGTGATCCCCTGGCAGCATGCGATGCCGAGCCAGGATGCGTATTACCTGGCCTACCCCGAGCACTCGGCGGAAGTGCCCAAGGTGCGGGATTTTGTGAAGTGGATGATGGAGCAGGTTGAGTCTGATTGAGGCGCGTTGCCTGCAATACCGCCTTCGCGAGCAAGCCCGCTCCCACATTTGGAACGCATTTCAAATGTGGGAGCGGGCTTGCTCGCGAAGGCGTCAGGGGCCACACAACAATGCCCAGCTGAAAAAACACTGGCAAAACAGCACAGGTCTATGCGCCACTAGCGCCATTCCTTAATTGTGCGTAAAGGTCGGCGCCCATCGTCGACCCGTCTGGAGATTCCCGTTATGAGCGAGAGTGTGTTTGCCGATCGCATCGTGCAGAACCTGCTCGACACCGACTTCTACAAGCTGACCATGATGCAGGCGGTGCTGCACAACTACCCGAACGTGGAAGTTGAATGGGAGTTTCGTTGCCGCAACAGTGAAGACCTGCGCCCGTACCTGGCGGAGATCCGCTACCAGATCGAGCGCCTCGCCGAGCTGAGCCTGAGCCCCGACCAACTGGGCTTCCTGGAACGCATCAGCTTCATGAAGCCGGATTTCCTGCGCTTCCTCGGGCTGTTTCGCTTCAACCTGCGCTACGTGCACACCGGTATCGAAAACGGTGAGCTGTTTATCCGCCTGCGCGGGCCATGGCTGCACGTGATCCTGTTTGAAGTGCCGATGCTGGCCATCGTCAGCGAAGTGCGTAACCGCTATCGCTACCAAAGCGTGATCCTCGAACAGGCCCGCGAGCAGCTGTATCGCAAGTTCGACTGGCTGACGGCCAACGCCAGCGTCGAAGAACTGTCCGAACTGCAGGTCGCGGATTTCGGCACGCGTCGACGCTTCTCCTACCGCGTGCAGGAAGAAGTGGTGAACGTGCTCAAGCACGACTTCCCCGGGCGTTTTGTCGGCACCAGCAACGTGCACCTGGCCCGCGAGCTGAACATGAAGCCGCTGGGCACCATGGCCCACGAATGGATCATGGCCCACCAGCAACTCGGCCCGCGCCTGATCGACAGCCAGATCGCCGCCCTCGACTGCTGGGTGCGCGAGTACCGTGGCCTGCTGGGCATCGCCCTGACCGATTGCATCACCACCGATGCGTTTCTCAGCGATTTCGACCTGTACTTCGCCAAGCTCTTCGACGGCCTGCGCCACGACTCCGGTGACCCGGTGCAATGGGCCGAAAAGGCAATCGCCCACTATCACAAGCTGGGGATCGAGCCGATGAGCAAGACCCTGGTGTTCTCCGACAGCCTGTCGCTGCCCAAGGCGCTGGAGATTTTCCGCGCGCTGCGTGGTCGGATCAATGTGAGCTTCGGCATCGGCACCAACCTGACCTGTGATATTCCAGGTGTGGAACCGATGAGCATCGTGCTTAAAATGACTGCCTGTAATGGCCAGCCCGTCGCGAAGATTTCCGATGAAGCGGGCAAGACCCACTGCACCGATCCGAACTTTGTCGCCTATTTGCGCCACGTTTTCAAAGTACCTGCCCTACCCAGCAAGGAGTGAATCATGCAAGCCGTACAGCGCGAGATTGCTGAACAGCTCAAGGTCCAACCACCGTTCAAGGACCAGGCCGCCCTTGAGGCGGAGGTCGCCCGGCGCGTTACCTTTATCCAGGATTGCCTGCTCAATTCAGGCCTCAAGACGTTGGTGCTGGGCATCAGCGGCGGCGTCGACTCCCTGACCGCCGGCCTGCTGGCCCAGCGTGCAATGCAAGAGTTGCGGGCTGCCAAGGGTGACGATGCGTACCGCTTTATCGCGGTGCGCCTGCCGTACGAAACCCAGTTCGACGAACACGATGCCCAGGCGTCCGTGGACTTTATCGAGCCCGACGAGCGCCACACAGTGAACATCGGCCCGGCGGTGAAATCCCTGGCCAATGAAGTGGCGGCGTTTGAAGGCAAGGCCGCAGTCTCCCGGGACTTCGTGCTGGGCAACACCAAGGCGCGCATGCGCATGGTGGCGCAGTACACCATCGCCGGCGCGGCCGGTGGTTTGGTGATCGGTACCGACCATGCGGCGGAAGCCGTGATGGGCTTTTTCACCAAGTTCGGTGACGGCGCCTGCGACCTGGCACCGCTGAGCGGGCTGGTGAAGAACCAGGTGCGCGCGATTGCCCGGCACTTTGGTGCTCCGGAATCGCTGGTAGAGAAGATCCCGACGGCCGACCTGGAAGACCTGTCGCCGGGCAAGCCGGACGAAGCGTCCCATGGCGTGACCTATGCCGAGATCGACGCGTTCCTGCACGGCGAGCCGGTGCGCGAGGAAGCCTTCAAGATCATCTGCGACACCTATCGCAAGACCGAGCACAAGCGGGTGATGCCGTTTGCACCCTGAGCACTGTAGGAGCGAGCTTGCTCGCGAAGATCGTCAACGAAAACGCGCCCATCCTGGATGAGCGCGGTGCCTTTGAGGTTTTCGCGAGCAAGCTCGCTCCTACAAGAGTGTTTACTTC
This sequence comes from Pseudomonas sp. 21615526, assembly GCF_013386245.1. Taxonomy (NCBI): domain Bacteria; kingdom Pseudomonadati; phylum Pseudomonadota; class Gammaproteobacteria; order Pseudomonadales; family Pseudomonadaceae; genus Pseudomonas; species Pseudomonas sp. 21615526. Next base: position 22,770 of record NZ_JACAOM010000054.1, read on the forward strand.
AGGGTCACAGTGCCTTTCATCATCGAGATGTGGCCTGGGAACGAGCAGAAGAACGCGTAGTCAGTGCCTGCCGCCAGCTTCGACACATCGAAGGTCACGGAGTCTTTCTCGCCGGCACCGATGATCTTGGTGTGGGCGATGATGCGGGTGTCGCCGTCTTTCAGGTAGTTCTTGTCGATGCCGGCAGCCATGCCGTCGCTGGCGATGCCAGGCATGTCGGCGGCGGAACTCAGCACCCAGTTATGGCCCATGACGTTTTTCGGCAAGCTGCCGGAGTGGGTCAACTCAACGGTGAACGTCTTGCAGCTCTTGTCGATTTCGATGGCCTTGGTGTTGAAGGACATCTGGTCAGTGGAGTCGACAGTGACCTTGCACTCTGCAGCAAGCAACTGGCCGCTAGCCAGAGTCAGCAGGGAAACAGCAACGAGTTTGGCAAACATGTGAATCTCCAGGGCAGGGTTTAAAAAACGCATATTGCGACAAGGGTGCCTGAGTCAGGCAGGACTTCATATGATCTGTATCAACAGATTGTATACAACTTTAGGCTATCAGACTCATCGACACAATCTACCGGCCAAAGTGCGGGTGCCGGCCTATGATCGGTCCATCACTCATCCGGAGTTCCAGCCATGCACCTCAATAGTCTGTTCCGCAGCCTGCTTGCCGCCTATGCCTGTGGTGCCAGCGGCACCTGCGAAACACCTCAACGCGAGGTTTAATCCTTTGAGAGACGCAAGCCAGCCTTTACTCTTTAGCCACAACTGAGTGGAGTCAGGTATGTCCTTGAAGTCTGTCTGTGTGTTTTGCGGTGCCAGCAGCGGCACCAACCCGGCCTACCGTGAAGCAGCCGTGGCCCTCGGGCGCGCGCTGGCCGAGCGCAAGCTGACCCTGGTGTACGGCGGCGGCGCCGTGGGCCTGATGGGTATCGTCGCCGATGCGGCGCTGGAAGCCGGCGGCGAGGTGATCGGAATTATTCCCGAAAGCCTGAAAAACCTCGAAATCGGCCACAAAGGCCTGACCCGCCTGGAGGTGGTCGACGGCATGCACGCCCGCAAGGCGCGCATGGCCGAACTGAGCGACGCCTTTATTGCGCTGCCGGGCGGCCTGGGCACCCTGGAAGAACTGTTCGAAGTCTGGACCTGGGGCCAGCTCGGCTACCACGGCAAACCGCTGGGTTTGCTCGAAGTGAACGGTTTTTACCGCAAGTTGACCGATTTTCTTGATCATATCGTCGGCGAAGGCTTCGTCCGGGCACCGCATCGTGCCATGCTGCAAATGAGCGAATCGCCGGCTGAGCTGCTTGACGTACTGGATGCCTGGCAACCGCTGGTCCTGCCCAAATGGGTGGACCAAAAACCCGATTAACCCTTGGGACGCGATTAAAGGCAGAATACGCGCCGCTCAACCTCACCTTCGACCCCAGAGGATCGCCCATGGCAAAACCTAATTACTCCTTCGCCAAACGTCAGAGAGACTTGGCCAAAGAGCAGAAGAAAGAGGAAAAGCTGCAGCGCAAGAAAATTGCAGCCGACGAAGAAGCCGGTGCACTGAACCCGGATGCTGAAGGTACAGTGGCTACAGACGAAACCGAAGCACCGAAAGACGCTGAATAGGTGATCGTTCCCACGCTCCGCGTGGGAATGCATCCTGGGGCGCTCCGCGTCCCGATTTGAGATATGTGCATTACTCCAGCGGCATCACCGTCACCCGCACTTCCGGGTCATGGCTCCCTCCCCCCAGAATCACCCCCCGCAACGGCGAAACATCGGAAAAGTCCCGGCCCCAGGCCAGGGTGATGTGTTCCAGTGCCGGCTGCACATTGTTGGTCGGGTCAAAATCCACCCAACCCGACACCGGGCAAAACACCGACACCCACGCGTGGGACGCATCCGCGCCGATCAACCGTGGTTGGCCGGGCGGTGGCTGGGTCAGCAGGTAACCGCTGATATACCGCGCCGCCAGGCCCCGGGAACGCAGGCACGCGAGCATCAGGTGGGCGAAGTCCTGGCACACGCCGCGCCGGCGCTCCAGCACTTCCACCAACGGCGTGGCGACCTGGGTGGCTTCGGCATCGAAAGTAAATTCGCTGAAGATCTTCTGCATCAGCGCCTGCACACCCAACAGCAACGGACGACCGGCCGGGAAACAGTCTTCGGAGAACTCGACGAAGCTTTTCTTCAAATGCACATAGGGCGATTCGAACCGATAGCGGCACGCCTCGATCACTTCGGCCGACAGCGGCTGGCTGCTGTAGGTCAGGCCGTTGCGGGTCTGGTCCCAGGCCGGCGACAGGCTGAAATCCAGCAGCGGCCGCGCCAACACCTCCACTGTCAGCCCAGCGTTCACCAGCAGTTCATCATGGGGCCGCTCGAATGCCAGCCGGGTGATCGGGTTGCCGAACACATCCAGTTCATCCCGGCGCGAGGTCGGCTCGGGGCTGATCTCCAGTTGCTGCGAGCTGCAGCGCTGCCAGGCGCAAGGCCGCGGCCACAGGTGCGCCAGCTGCTGGGCCAGGGACACCGGGCTGTCGTAGTGGTAGTGGGTATCGTGGAAAATCTGGTAGCGGGCACTCATCACACAGACACCGTTTGCTGGCTGACATCGTCCACATGGGCAAAATGGCGCAAGGCCAGGCGATCCGAGACTTGCCCACTTTCATCGGCCACCGCTTGCAACAGGTCGGCCAGGCCGTCCAGCGCAGCGCGCACACTGGACTCGCCGAACAGCGGGTTCTCCAGGCAGCCCAGGTCAAAGCGCGCCAGGCGCTCCACCAACGGCGCCAGCCCGGTTTCCCGGGGCACGCCGAAATCGTCATTCAAGCGACGCAAGGTGCGGCTCACCAGTTTCAGCTGGAACAGCACTGCGTGGGGGTTTTGCTCATCCAGCAGCAACAGGTCCAGCACCGGAATCAGCTGCGGCACCGCAAGGTAGCGCGAACGATAGGTGATGCTGCTGTTGCCCAGCTCCAGCAACCACTCCAGCCCGGCCTGATCGAACACCGCCACGCCGCGCAGGAACGCCGCCAGGCTGCTGCTGAGAAACTGCAGGCGCTCGATGCGCCGGCCCATCATCAGGAAGCGCCAGCCCTCGTCGCGGGTCATGTCGTCAAGGGCAAAGCCCGACAGCGCGGCCAGGGACATCACCAGGCGGTTGAGGAAATCCAGCAGTTCGCCGAAGTCCGGCTCTTCGCTTTCCAGTTCCAGGGCTTCGCGCTGCAACTCCACCAGCGCCTGCCAGTTTTCCCGGGACAGCTTGCCGCGCACCTGGGACGCCGCCCACTGCAAGCGCTGCAAGTTGGCCCGCAGGCTCGACGGCCAGTCGTCACCGAGCAACGCCGCCTGAAGCCGCTCAGGCAACTCGCCCTCCTCCGGCAACAGTCGCAGGTTCTCACCCAGTTCAACCGCCGCCTGCAGCGCCAGCGGGTCGTCTCCGTCGACATAGCGGGCAAGGACGATCCGCAACCAGCGCGCACTGTCATCACAGCGCTCGCAATAACGGCCAAACCAGAACAGGTTTTCCACCACCCGCGACGGCAGGTACGGATCACGTCGCACCAGGTCATGGGCGCCGATGGCCCGCTGGGCGCGCCATTGCTCGGTGCCGTGGGCGCGTTCGCCGAGCACCCAGGTGTCCTTGCTCGCACCGCCGCGCTGCATCGACACCACTTCGGCATCGGCATCGGCGGCCACACGGGTCAGGCCACCGGGCAGTACCCGATAACCGTCGGCGCTGGCTACGGCGTACACACGCATGCCGATGGCGCGGTGCTGAAGGTGATCGTCAACGGTGTGCCAGACCGGCGCCTGGGACAACTGCGCAAGTTCCTGGGCGACATAGGCGTAAGGCCGCGCGCGCATGCGCTCAGCCAGGGCCTCGCGTTGTTCGTCGTTCAAGTCGCGGCCAAATACCGGGGTAAAGCTTTGCGACGGAAACGCCGGCTTGATCAGCAGTTCCGGCAGTTTCTCCAGGGCTTCGGCCAGCACCGGCGGCTCACCGCACCACCAGGTCGCGATGGACGGCAGGATCAGCTCTTCGCCAAACAGGAATTGATTGATCTTCGGCAGAAATCCCAACAGGCCAGGGGATTCCAGCACGCCACTGCCCAGGGCGTTGGCCACCAGCACATTGCCCTGGCGCACGGCATCCAGCAGGCCGGGCACGCCGAGGGCCGAGTCGGTGCGCAGTTCCAGCGGGTCGCAGAAATCGTCGTCCAGGCGGCGCATGATCGCGTGCACCCGGCGCAGGCCGCTGAGGGTCTTGAGGTACACCGTGGCGTCGCGCACGGTCAGGTCGCCGCCTTCCACCAGCGGGTAGCCAAGCTGGCGGGCGAGGTACAGATGCTCGAAATAGCTTTCGTTGAAACGGCCCGGGGTCAGCAGCACGATCAGCGGTGGCTGGTCGTCGCTCGGCGCCTGGCGGGCCAGGGTTTCCTGCAAGGTGCGGAAGAACCCGGTGAGGTGCTGCACCTGCAAGTCGCGGTAAAGGTCCGGGAAGGCGCGGGACACGATGGTGCGGTTTTCCAAAGCATAACCGGCGCCGGACGGGGCCTGGGTCCGGTCGGCGGTGACCCACCAGCGGCCATCCGGCGTACGCGCCAGGTCCACGGCGTACAGGTGCAGGAACGCGCCGTCGGGCGGCTGGATGCCCTGGCACGGCCACAGGAAATTGTTATGGCCGAACACCAGTTCTGCCGGCAGCAAGCCTTCGGCGATCAGGCGTTGCGGGCCGTAGAGGTCGGCCAGTACTGCATTCAGCAGGCGCGCACGCTGGGCGATGCCGGCGGCAAGTTGCTTCCATTCATCGGCGGCCAGCACGTGGGGCAGCAGGTCCAGCTCCCAGGGACGATCGGCGCCCTTGGGGTCGGCGTAGACGTTGTAGGTCACGCCGTTTTCCTGGATCTGCCGAGTCAGCAAGGCTTGGCGCTGGGCCAGTTGCGCCGGGGTGCTGCGTTGCAAGTGATCGAGCAGCCGCTGCCAATGGGCGCGAACCGCGCCGCTGTCGTCCAGCAGTTCGTGATAAGTGCCCGCGGTCAGCGGGTAACGGTCGAGCAAGTCGGGCATGGAACGCTCGGCAGAGGCAAGGGAAGTCGAATTAACTCACAAACCACGCGATCCAACTGTGGGAGCGGGCTTGTGTGGGAGCGGGCTTGCTCGCGAAAGCGGAGTGTCAGTCACTTAATGTGTTTCTGATACACCGTATTCGCGAGCAAGCCCGCTCCCACATTTTGAATCGCATTTAGTCATTCTTATTGGGGAAGCGCCGCAAATCCAGGGTCATCGGCAATTCATCATTGATCACCACACTCGGCACCGGCAGTTTCCCGGGGCTGTGTCCCAAGCGGAAAAACCGCGCCATCCGCCGGCTTTCAGCTTCATTGGCATTCACCGGCAGGCTGTCGTAATTGCGCCCGCCCGGGTGGGCGACATGGTACTGGCAACCGCCCAGCGAGCGCTGCATCCATGTGTCCAAAAGATCGAACACCAGTGGTGCATGCACCGGGATCGTTGGCTGCAGGCAGTTGGCCGGTTGCCAGGCGCGATAACGCACGCCAGCCACAAACTCGCCGACACGCCCGGTGGGTTGCAGCGGCACCGGGATGCCATTGCAGGTCAGCAGGTAACGCTGGGGCGGCAGGCCACTCAACTTGACCTGCAGGCGCTCCAGGGACGAATCCACGTAACGCACCGTACCGCCCACCGCGCCCTCCTCGCCCATCACATGCCAGGGCTCAAGGGCCTGGCGCAATTCCAGTTCGATGCCGCTGACGGCGTAGTCACCGACCTTGGGAAAACGGAACTCCAGGTGCGCGGCAAACCATTCGGCCCGCAGCGGATAACCGGCAGCGTTCAACTCGACGATCACGTCGGCAAAATCCTGCTCGATAAAGTGCGGCAGCAGGAAGCGGTCATGCAGCTCTGTGCCCCAGCGCGCCAGCTTCGGCGGCGCATAGGGTTCACGCCAGAACCGCGCGACCAGTGCCCGCAGCAGCAATTGTTGGGTCAGGCTCATGCGGGCGTGGGGCGGCATTTCAAAGGCACGCAATTCCAGCAGGCCCAGGCGGCCGGTGGCACCGTCCGGCGAGTAGAGCTTGTCGATGCAGAACTCGGCGCGGTGGGTATTGCCAGTGACGTCGATCAGCAGGTTGCGCAGCAGGCGGTCCACCAACCATGGCGGGCATTCTTCGCCCGCTTCGGGCATCTGCGCGAAGGCGATTTCCAGCTCATACAGCGCATCGTTGCGCGCTTCGTCGACCCGTGGTGCCTGGGAAGTCGGGCCGATGAACAGGCCGGAAAACAGGTAGGACAATGACGGATGGTTATGCCAATAGCTGATCAGGCTGCGCAGCAGATCGGGACGCCGCAGGAACGGCGAATCCTTGGGCGTAGCGCCACCGAGCACAAAGTGGTTACCGCCGCCGGTGCCGGTGTGGCGCCCGTCGATCATGAATTTTTCTGTGGTGAGGCGGGTTTGCCGGGCTTCTTCGTAGAGAAACTCGGTGCGTTCCACCAACTCGTCCCAGGTGGCGGACGGCTGCACGTTGACCTCGATCACACCCGGATCCGGCGTCACCCGGAAGTTGCTCAGGCGTGGGTCGCTCGGCGGCTCATAACCCTCCAGCAACACCGGGCAATGCAGTTCTTCGGCGGTGGCTTCGATGGCGGCCACCAGTTCCAGGTAATCCTCGACCCGTTCCAGCGGCGGCATGAACAGGTACAAGCGGCCGTCCCGTGCCTCGGCGCACAGGGCGGTGCGGGTCAGCCAGTCGGCAGACTCGTCGATCTTCGGGATACGGTCTTGGCTGGCAGCTGCCTCGCCATGGCTTTGCAGTTGCGAGGTGGTCGGCAGGTCTGCCAGGTCCTGATTGGGATCGGTGGGGTGCACGAACGGATAGTCCGCCGCCGTTACCCACGGTTGCGAGGCCAGTGGCAGGCGATAACCCAACGGTGAATCGCCCGGCACCAGGCGGCAATGGTTGTCCCGCAGGTACCAGCGCCCGCTCTGCCAGCGGTCATTGGCCGCCGTGCGCGCCAGCGGCAGCACCTGGCCGATGACTTTATCCAGGCCCTGGCTGAAGACCTTGCGCAGGCGCTCGCGCTCAAGCTTGTCCTCCAGGCGCGGATCTTCGGCGCTGACGTTTTGCGGCAAGGCGCCTTCGCGCCACAGGTAATAGAAATTGTCTTCGTAGGCCGGGAATACAAACTGCGCGGGCAGTTTCAGGCGCTCGGCAACGCTGGCCAGAAAACGCCCGGCCATCACGCCATCGGCACCGTAGCTTTGCTGCTCATCGGCGATCAGCGCGCTGTTGTGCCAGATCGGCACGCCGTCGCGGCGCCAGTAGCAGTTGAGGGACCAGCGCGGCAGTTGCTCGCCGGGGTACCACTTGCCCTGGCCGAAATGCACCAGGCCCTTGGGTGCGTAGTGCTTGCGCATGCGCTGGAACAGCTCGGCGGACAGCCGGCGTTTGTCCGGGCCCAGGGCGGCGGTGTTCCATTCGGCGCCGTCGGGGTCGTCGATGGAAACGAAGGTGGGTTCGCCGCCCATGGTCAGGCGTACGTCGTCCTTGTGCAGGTCACCGTCGATCTGCCGGCCCAGGGCCTGGATCGCCAGCCACTGCTCTTCGGTGTAGGGCTTGGTAACCCTGGGGGCTTCCCAAATCCGCTCCACGGACATCTCGTGGGTAAATTCGCACTCGCAGGGTTCCACCAGGCCACTGATGGGCGCCGCGGAAGAAGGATCAGGACTACAGGCCAACGGGATATGACCTTCACCGGCGAACAAACCGGAGGTGGCATCGAGGCCGATCCAGCCGGCGCCGGGCAAATACACTTCGCACCAGGCGTGCAGGTCGGTGAAATCCACCTCGGTGCCGGATGGGCCGTCGAGGGCTTTGACATCGGCGGTCAGCTGGATCAGATAGCCCGACACAAACCGTGCCGCCAACCCAAGGTTGCGCAGCAGTTGCACCAGCAACCACGCCGAATCCCGGCAGGAACCGGAGGCGTTTTCCAGGGTGAATTCCGGAGTTTGTACCCCCGGCTCCATGCGAATCAGGTAGCCGATGTCGGCGGCCAGACGCTGATTCAGGCCCACCAGGAAATCCACCGCCGGCAACGGCGTGCGGTCGATACCCGCCAGATACGCGGCGAATCTCGGGGTCAGCGGCAATGTTTCGAGGTACGGCGCCAGCTCGCGCTGCTCATCGGCGGCGTAGCTGAACGGGATTTTTTCGGCGTAGGGTTCCAGGAAGAAATCGAACGGATTGAATACCGCCATCTCCGCGACCAGGTCGACTTCGATGCGCAGTTCGTCAGTTTTTTCCGGGAACACCAGACGCGCCAGGTAATTGCCCTGGGGATCTTGTTGCCAATTGATGAAGTGCTGTTCCGGCAGCACCTTCAGCGCGTAGGAAAGAATCCGCGTGCGGCTATGGGCCGCCGGACGCAGACGAACAATCTGTGGGCCGAGTTCGACCGCGCGGTCGTAGCGGTAATGCGTAACGTGGTGCAACGCGACATGAATCGACACGGCGGCCTCCTGCGAGCCAGGGCATGGAAACAAAGCGCGCAAGACTTATGCCAGAGCAGTGGTCATTGCGCTTTATCGTGGGACCCGGTGCAGTACAGCACCAAAACGGCGCGATGGCTGCCGTCGTGGTGCGAGGGTTGCACATATTTGTGGCGGGAGTGTGAGGGTGGGTGGTGAATCTACCCAGTCAACGGGCTTTGTGCCTGGCGATCACGGCTTCACGCAGGTGGCGCACTTCGACCAGTTTCTGGCGCATTTCGCGGTGGCGCTTGCTGTTAAGCACCAGCAGCGCCAGCAACGGCAACAGCACGCTCATGCCATAAATAAATGGATGCGGTCGGTACTCGATCGTGGGCAGCACACACACAAGACAAAGCCCCAGCAACACCACCAGCGGCCACACCCATTGCGGGCGTCCGCGGGCGATCATGAAGTTGCAGTGCACGATGACCAACGTCAGAGCGATTCCGCCGAGAAAGGAGTACTTGGCGTTATCCGCCAGGGGAAGGTCCCGGAAATAGCTGTCAAAAAACAAAGGCACCGCGAAGACCAGGGAAAATACCGCTGCAAATATCGCCCCCATGAAAACCGGAAAGTACCGGGATAGAAAGGCACGAATGCTCGGTGCTTGGTTCATTGCTCAATCTCCTCGTATAGACCTACGGCAATGGTTCGGACATTCCCGGAGAGCGCACTGCCCGTGAAGCCAATCGAGGCGCCCAACGCATCCTGTATTTGCGTGACCGTTGCGTGCTTGACCTGTGTGGGCGTGAAGCGCTTGGGCAGCTCACCTGACAACTGTCGCAACTTGAGCATCTTCGAGCTCAAGCGAGGGTCGTTAATGCTCAGCAACTCCTTGGTCAGTTTGGCGCGCTCTTGTCGATTCAAGCCTTTCAGTACCTCCCGAACACTTTTGCCGGTGGTCGCCTTATTCAGCCGGACCAACTTGAGGGTGGTGAGTGACGATGCACCGACTCCGACCAACGATGCGGCGTCCAACGCGATCATCGTGTATTGATACCATTCCTCGCCGTCGAGCTCGTCGTTGCGCGACGGATTTCTTATTTCGTTGACGGTCCGGTAGCCACCGGCAAAACACTGAACGGTACTGGCTGCCGCAGCGGTGTAGCCGAGGGCTGCGACCACCGTACTGGCACCCGCCGAAAACGGTATCGCGACAGAGCCGCTGAGCACCACTACCCAGCCGATGACTGCACCGGCACACGACAGCGTGGTGTTGATCGCTTCACCCACCAGCCGCGATTCACGGGGATTGTCTTGCACCTGCTGGGCGAACTGCGCCGGCGCTATGTACCGCTGCGCTTCCCGCAGGATCACGCGTTTGGGCGCAATGCTGCAGATGGGTTGGAATTCGCGCAGGGTGACGACGTTGAAGTCGGCATCGATATACACCACACCCGCCCCCACGATGCCGGGGTCGGCGTCGATGGCGGCAAACAGGCGTGGCAGGTTGATCTGGCTTTCGATGCGCTGGCGGGCCATGAACTGGGAGCGGTTGGAGTCCATGCCGATGCCAAGCAGGGGGCTGCTCATGGGGGTGTTCTTCCTTGAAATGGGTGGTGTCTGAACTGGCGCTTTCGCGAGCAAGCCCGCTCCCACATTCGACCGCATTCTCATGCTGAAACCCGGTCACATGTGGGAGCTGGCTTGCCTGCGATGGCGCTCGAATGGGCGCCACCTTAACAAACAGGCTACCCACCCGCTAGAAAGCAAAACGCCAGCACGAGGCTGGCGTTTTTGCGTTTCAGGCAGCGATCAACGCGGCACGACCGGCTTGCGGGCTGGCTTCTTGCCTTTGCCCTTGGCGGCGTCGGTGCGCTCCTTGGCGGCCTGCTTGTTGCGCGCCATGGCCGCGGCCTTGGCTTGCTCACGCTTGTCCCACGGGTTGCTGCCGTCACTGCCACGGGGCGGCAAGCCGGTATGCTGGGTGAGGATCCTGGTGGTGGTTTCCTTCGCAACCTTGTGGCTGCCAGCCGGCGTCGAGTTTTTGCGACGGGCGCTCTGGTAGCTGTCGGTGGACGGTTGGTGCAACGGGATCAGTTGCTCCTTGCCCGGCCCGATCAGGTCTGCACGGCCCATGCGAGTCAATGCTTCACGCAGCATCGGCCAGCCCTTCGGGTCGTGGTAGCGCAGGAAGGCCTTGTGCAGGCGGCGCTGTTCTTCGCTCTTGACGATGGTCACCGCGTCGCTCTTGTAGGTGACCTTGCGCAGCGGGTTCTTGCCCGAGTGGTACATCGCCGTGGCGGTGGCCATTGGCGACGGGTAGAACGCCTGCACCTGGTCGGCGCGGAAGCCGTTGCCCTTGAGCCACAGGGCCAGGTTCATCATGTCTTCATCGGTGGTGCCCGGGTGGGCGGCGATGAAGTAAGGAATCAGGTACTGCTCCTTGCCCGCTTCCTTGGTGTACTTCTCGAACATGCGCTTGAACTTGTCATAGCTGCCGATGCCCGGTTTCATCATCTGGTTGAGCGGACCTTCCTCGGTGTGTTCCGGGGCGATCTTCAGGTAACCACCGACGTGGTGGGTCACCAGCTCCTTCACATACTCCGGCGACTCGACCGCGAGGTCGTAGCGCAGGCCGGAAGCGATCAGGATCTTCTTCACACCCGGCAACGCACGGGCGCTGCGGTACAGCTGGATCAACGACGAGTGGTCGGTGTTCAGGTTCGGGCAGATGCCCGGGAACACGCAGGATGGCTTGCGGCACGCGGATTCGATTTCCGGGCTCTTGCAGGCAATGCGGTACATGTTCGCGGTCGGGCCGCCGAGGTCGGAAATGACACCGGTGAAGCCTGGCACCTTGTCGCGGATCTCTTCGATTTCGCGAATGATCGACTCTTCGGAACGGTTCTGGATGATTCGGCCTTCGTGCTCGGTGATCGAGCAGAAGGTGCAGCCGCCGAAGCAGCCACGCATGATGTTCACCGAGAAGCGGATCATGTCGTAGGCCGGGATCTTTTCCTTGCCGTACGCCGGGTGTGGAACACGGGCGTAAGGCATGCCGAACACGTAGTCCATTTCTTCGGTAGTCATGGGAATGGGCGGCGGGTTGAACCACACATCCACTTCGCCGTGCTTCTGTACCAGCGCGCGGGCGTTGCCCGGGTTGGTTTCCAGGTGGAGCACGCGGTTGGCGTGGGCATACAGCACCGAGTCGCCACGGACTTTTTCCACGGACGGCAGACGGATCACGGTCTTGTCACGGGTCATGCGCGGGCTTGCCAGGATCTGTACGACCTTGGCCTCTTCCGGATCTTCGACCGGGCCCTTTTCCTGCTCGATGGCGCAGGCCTGGGTGTCCTGGGTGTTCACGTACGGGTTGATGATCTTGTCGATCTTGCCCGGACGGTCGATACGGGTGGAGTCCACCTCGTACCAGCCTTCGGGCGTGTCACGGCGAATGAACGCAGTGCCGCGCACGTCGGTGATGTCTTCGATCTTGTGGCCCCACGACAGGCGCTGGGCGACTTCGACGATGGCCCGCTCGGCGTTGCCGTACAGCAGGATATCGGCGCAGGCGTCGATCAGGATCGAGTTGCGTACACGGTCCTGCCAGTAGTCGTAGTGGGCGATGCGGCGCAGGGAGGCTTCGATGCCGCCGAGCACGATCGGCACGTGCTTGTAGGCTTCCTTGCAGCGCTGGCTGTAGACCAGGCTCGCGCGGTCCGGACGTTTGCCGGCCATGCCGCCTGGGGTGTAGGCGTCATCGGAGCGGATTTTCTTGTCGGCGGTGTAGCGGTTGATCATCGAGTCCATGTTGCCGGCCGCGACGCCGAAGAACAGGTTCGGCTCGCCGAGCTTCATGAAGTCGTCTTTGGACTGCCAGTTGGGCTGGGCAATGATCCCGACGCGAAAGCCCTGGGACTCCAGCAGCCGGCCGATGATTGCCATGCCGAACGACGGATGGTCCACGTACGCGTCACCGGTGACGATGATGATGTCGCATGAATCCCAGCCAAGCTGATCCATCTCCTCCCTGCTCATCGGCAGGAATGGCGCAGGACCGAAACATTCGGCCCAGTACTTGGGATAGTCAAATAACGGCTTGGCTGTTTGCATGACGGTGACCGGTGTTGAGATGAAAAATCGCGGGCGCGGAATATAGCACAAAATTTGACCAATTCCGACCTTTGCAGTCGGAATTGGCGGGCAGCGCTTTTACTCGTCTTCGAAGTTATAGCTGCCCGGCGCCAGGTTCTCGAAGCGGGTGTATTTACCGATGAAGGCCAGACGCGTGGTGCCGATTGGCCCGTTACGCTGTTTACCGATAATGATTTCAGCGATGCCTTTATGCTCGGTCTCCGGGTGATACACCTCGTCCCGGTATACGAACATGATCACGTCAGCATCCTGCTCGATCGCTCCGGATTCCCGCAAGTCGGAGTTGATCGGGCGTTTGTTCGGACGCTGCTCAAGAGATCGGTTGAGCTGCGACAGGGCAACCACCGGGCAGTTGAATTCCTTGGCCAGGGCTTTCAACGAGCGGGAAATCTCGGAAATCTCGTTGGTCCGGCTGTCACCGCTGGAGCCCGGGATCTGCATCAACTGCAGGTAGTCGATCATGATCAGGGCGATGTCGCCGTGCTCACGCACCAGGCGTCGGGTACGCGCGCGCATTTCCGACGGACTGATGCCCGCGGTGTCATCGATAAACAGCTTGCGATCGTTGAGCAGGTTGACCGCCGAGGTCAGCCGCGGCCAGTCGTCGTCTTCCAGGCGGCCGGCACGCACCTTGGTCTGGTCGATGCGGCCCAGGGACGACAACATACGCATGATCAGCGATTCGCCTGGCATCTCCAGGGAATAAACCAGTACGGCCTTGTCGCTGCGCAACACGGCGTTTTCCACCAGGTTCATGGCGAAGGTGGTTTTACCCATGGACGGACGGCCGGCGACGATGATCAAGTCGGCTGGCTGCAGGCCGCTGGTCATGCCGTCGAGGTCGGTGTAGCCGGTGGACAGGCCGGTGATGGCGTTGTCGGTGTTGAACAAGGTGTCGATACGGTCGATGGCCTTGGTCAGCAAGTCGTTGACGCTGACCGGGCCGCCGGTTTTAGGCCGGGCCTCGGCGATCTGGAAGATCTGCCGTTCGGCTTCGTCGAGAATCTCTTCGGCGGTGCGGCCTTCCGGGTTGAACGCGCTGTCGGCGATCTCGGTGGCGATGCCGATCAACTGGCGCAACGTGGCCCGCGCACGGACGATCTGTGCATAGGCCTTGATGTTGGCAACCGATGGCGTGTTTTTCGCCAGCTCGCCCAGGTAACCCAGGCCGCCCACTTGGGACGTCTGGCCTTCCTTGTCCAACTGCTCGGCCAGGGTCACCACGTCGATCGGTGAGTTCTGGTCGGCCAGCTTGGCAATGGCGCGGAAGATCAGGCGGTGGTCATGACGGTAGAAATCGCCGTCCGAGACTTGATCCAGCACGCGTTCCCAGGCGTTGTTGTCCAGCATCAAGCCACCGAGCACGGCCTGTTCGGCCTCGATGGAATGCGGCGGCACCTTCAGGGCAGCGGTTTGCAGGTCATATTGCTCAGGAGCGGAGATATCGTTCATGGCCACTTGGAATAGTTGGAGAATCAGGAGCTACAGAAAAACAAAAGGCACGACCTGTGAACAGGATCGTGCCCGATGTTAACTGCCTGGCACGCGAGGTGCCAGTCAGTTAGGTGTTGCTTAAGCTGCTACCACAACAACGCGTACGGTTGCTTCGACTTCAGCGTGCAGGTGCACGGCTACATCGAATTCGCCAACGTTGCGGATGGTGCCGTTCGGCAGACGAACTTCGCTCTTCTGCACTTCAACGCCGGAGGCGGTCAGTGCATCAGCGATGTCGTGGGTGCCGATCGAACCGAACAGCTTGCCTTCGTCACCGGCGGTGGCAGTGATAGTCACTTCCAGCTCAGCCAGTTGGGCAGCGCGAGTTTCGGCCGAAGCTTTTTTGTCTGCTGCTGCTTTTTCCAGCTCAGCACGACGCTCTTCAAACGCAGCCAGGTTGGCAGCGGTTGCAGCGGTGGCTTTGCCGTATGGCAGCAGGTAGTTACGACCGTAGCCGGCCTTAACGTTCACTTTGTCGCCCAGGTTGCCCAGGTTGGCGACTTTTTCCAGAAGGATCAGTTGCATGTGAAAATCCTCTAACTTTTAACCTTCACCGTTCGCGTTATCGGCGTCTTTCGGCGCCAGACGACCGCGAAAATCAATCAGGCCGTCGACAATGGCCAAAACCACGAGTAACGGATAGATCAGCTGCATGAACAGCAACAGCGTCACGTACAACCCCACCAGCCAGAATCTGCCCAGTCGCTTTTGCGCCACCAGCCCATGAATCAGGGACAGGCCGGCGAATACCAACGGTACGCTGCACAACGGCACCAACAGCGCCAGGCCAAAAGTCGGCCCGACCACCATGAACGCCAGCAGCAACATCGCCGGTCCAGCGGGGATTCTGATACTGCGAAACTCGCGACCAAAACCACCCGGGTTATACAACAACGCCTGCCAGTAACGCCCAAGAATCAGGCTCAGCAAGCTGACAATCTGCAACAGTGCCGCTATCAGGCCGGTAAGCATCGGTGCAACCACTGACGCAAAGCGCGCTCGCTCCTCTACCGATAACTGCTGGTAGAGATCCCCGAGGGCCAGCGGCAGGATCTTGATGATCTCCTGCGCCAGCGCCTCGATTTGCGGGCGGAAAGCCGCGCCAAGCGCCAGTGAATACACCAACCCCAATGCCACGCTGACCAGCAGCGTACGGACCCAGGACTCACTTGCGCGCAAAACCAACGCAAGGGTCGATGAACCGAGCAGTACCAGAAGTACCCGTGGATCATCGAATTTCAACCACCAGACCAAGGCCGGCAGTATTCCCAGGGCAAGAACGCCAAGGGCGTCCTTCAAACCGCGCCGCAGAAGCACAAGGCAACCCGCGGCAGCACCCAACCAATACAACAACGGCAATGCTGCACATCCAGCCACTACCAGAGTGGCCTGCACACGACCGCGCATGATGAACTCAGCTAAGGCGCGCATGCATTCAATCCCTTACTACTTGTCGACTGCCCGGTCTCAGCGGCCGTGGCTGTCGGTGTAGGCCAGCAGGGCCAGGAAGCGGGCGCGCTTGATAGCGGTGGCCAGCTGACGCTGATAACGAGCTTTGGTACCGGTGATGCGGCTTGGAACAATTTTGCCGGTCTCGGATACGTAGGCTTTCAGAGTGTTGAGATCTTTGTAATCGATCTCCTTCACGTCTTCAGCGGTGAAGCGGCAGAATTTACGACGACGGAAGAAACGTGCCATTTGATAGGCTCCTTAAAAGGTCCGTGGATTACTCGTCAGCGTTATCGCTGTTGTCGCTGTCATCACTATCAGCGCTTTCAGCGCCTTCGTGCTCAGGACGGTCGCGACGCTCACGGCGCTCACTGCGGTTTTCTTCAGCCTTGAGCATCTCGGATTGGCCGGTAACGGCTTCTTCGCGACGGATGACCAGGTTACGGATCACTGCATCGTTGTAGCGGAAGTTGTCTTCCAGCTCGGCCAGGGCCTTGCCAGTGCACTCAACGTTCAGCATCACGTAGTGAGCCTTGTGAACATTGTTGATTGCGTAGGCCAGTTGACGACGGCCCCAATCTTCCAGACGGTGGATTTTGCCGCCGTCTTCTTCGATCAGCTTGGTGTAACGCTCTACCATGCCGCCGACTTGCTCGCTTTGATCCGGGTGGACCAAAAAGATGATTTCGTAATGACGCATGAATGCTCCTTACGGGTTGTAGCCTGCCGCTCAAAAACGGTCAGACAAGGAGTGAATGACACTTATGGATCTTGCCGAAGGGAGGCACATGCGTGCCTGCCATGAAGGCAAGGGGCGCAATTGTAGAGAAGGGGGAGAAAGGGTGCAAGGTGATTGGTGATTATTTGAACAGCCCCCATACACCACAAAAACAAATGTGGGAGGGGGCTTGCTCCCGAAAGCGATGTGCCAGTCACCAAATGCACTGACTGATACACCGTATTCGGGAGCAAGCCCCCTCCCACATTTTGACCTGCGCCAGACTTGGTTATTTCTTGGCTTTAGCCTTGGCGCCGCGCTGGCGCTGGGCTTCGAACAGGCAGACGCCCGTTGCGACTGAAACGTTGAGGCTGCTGACGCTACCGGCCATCGGCAGGTGCACCAGGTAATCGCAATGCTCACGGGTCAGGCGACGCATGCCCTTGCCTTCGGCACCCATGATCAGGATGGTCGGGCCGGTGAGGTCCTGGTCATAAATGCTGACCTCGGCCTCTCCCGCCGTACCCACGACCCACAGGCCGCGCTGCTGGAGTTTCTCCAGGGTGCGCGCCAGGTTGGTCACGGCCACCAACGGAATCACTTCCGCCGCACCGCAGGCGACTTTACGCACGACAGGCGTCAAGGTTGCCGACTTGTCTTTAGGTACGATCACCGCCAACGCACCGGCAGCATCCGCCGAACGCAGGCAGGCGCCGAGGTTGTGCGGATCGGTCACGCCGTCGAGCACCAGCAACAGCGGTGCGCCTTCGGTGCGGTCGAGCAGCTCGTCGAGCATCGCTTCGCCCCAGACCTGGCTTGGACTGACGTCGGCTACCACGCCCTGGTGAACGCCTTCGACCCAGACGTCCATCTCGCGCCGCTCGGCCTGGCCGATGGCAACTTTGTTCTGATTGGCCAGTTCGACCAGCGCTTGAACACGCGGCTCACTGCGGCCTTCTGCCAACCACACCTGCTTGACGCGTTTCGGGTGGTGACGCAGCAATGCTTCTACGGCGTGTACGCCGTAGATTTTTTCCAGACTCATGACTTGGCCTTAGGTTTGCGCGACCCGCCGCTTTTCGCGGGGGCCGAACCCGCTTTTGGCGGGCCTTTACGGTGTTTACTCGGCTTGCTCGACGGCTTTTCCGCCTCGCGGGACTTTCCCCCAGACGCCGCTTTACCACCGCTTTTGGCTTCGTTGAGCAACTGCTGCTTCAACTCGCGGCTCTTGCGCAGCTCGGCGTTTTTCGCCGCGGCATCGCTAGGGCGGTAGGCTTCGGGGGCCTTGTCCTTGGCAGACGAACGACGCGCAGGCTTGGCTGGCGCAGGCTCGGCGACCGCTGCTTTCGCAGGAGCGCCTTTGCCTTTGCTGGCCGGGGCTGCAGTTTCGCTGCCACGTTTTTTACGGCCAGTCGGTTCAGCCGGCTTGTCAGGCATACCGAAATCGATCTTGCGCTCGTCGAGGTCGACGCGCATGACCTGCACTTCCACGGTATCGCCCAGACGGAAGCTGCGACCGGTGCGCTCGCCCGCCAGGCGGTGATGCACAGGGTCGAAGTGGTAGTAGTCACCCGGCAAGGCGGTGACGTGTACCAGACCCTCGACGTAGATGTCGGTCAATTCGACGAACAGGCCAAAACCGGTCACGGCGGTGATCACACCCGGGAACGACTCGCCCACGCGGTCTTTCATGAACTCGCACTTGAGCCAGTTCACTACGTCGCGGGTGGCTTCGTCGGCACGGCGCTCGCTCATGGAGCACTGCTCGCCCAACTGTTCCAGGGCCGCTTCGTCGTACGGATAGATCCGTGCCTTCGGAATGGTCATGGCACCAGCACGCTTGACGTGCGGGGTGTTCTGCTTGGAATGGATCACGCTGCGGATCGCCCGGTGCGTGAGCAAGTCCGGGTAACGACGAATCGGCGAGGTGAAGTGGGTGTACGCTTCGTAATTCAGGCCGAAGTGGCCCTGGTTATCGGCGCTGTACACCGCCTGGCTCAGGGAGCGCAGCATGACGGTCTGGATCACGTGGTAATCCGGACGGTCCTTGATGCTCGCGAGCAGAGCCTGGTAGTCCTTCGGCGTCGGGCCGTCCTTGCCTTTGTGCAGGGACAGGCCGAGCTCACCGAGGAACGCGCGCAGCTTCTCCAGACGCTCCGGCGGCGGGCCGTCGTGCACCCGGTACAACGCAGGAATCTCGTGCTTTTTGAGGAATTCTGCGGTGGCCACGTTGGCCGCCAGCATGCATTCCTCGATCAGCTTGTGAGCATCGTTGCGCGTGGTCGGGGTGATCGCGGCGATCTTGCGCTCGGAACCGAAGACAATCCGGGTTTCCTGAGTTTCAAAGTCGATCGCGCCACGCACGTGACGAGCGCCCAACAGCACCTTGTACAGCGCGTAGAGCTGCTTGAGGTGCGGCACGACATGCCCGTACTCACCGCGCAGGGCCTTGGCTTCGCTGGTTTTCGGCTGTTCCAGGATGGTGCTGACCTTGTTGTAGGTCAGGCGCGCCTGGGAGTGAATCACCGCTTCGTAGAACTGGTAGTCGGTCATTTCGCCGGTTTTCGAGATGGTCATCTCGCACACCATGGCCAAACGGTCGACTTTCGGGTTCAGGGAGCACAGGCCGTTGGACAGCTGCTCAGGCAGCATCGGGATGACGCGCTCGGGGAAGTACACCGAGTTGCCGCGCACCTGGGCTTCGTTGTCCAGGGCCGAACCGATCTTCACGTAGCTGGACACGTCGGCAATCGCGACGAACAACTTCCAGCCGCCGGAGAACAGGCGCAGTTTGCCAGGCTTGGCTTCGCAGTAGACCGCATCGTCGAAGTCGCGGGCATCTTCGCCGTCAATGGTGACGAACGGCAGATGACGCAGGTCGATGCGCTTCTCTTTGTCTTTTTCTTCGACTTCCGGCTTGAGCTTGGCGGCTTCTTTGAGCACAGCCTCAGGCCAGACGTGAGGGATATCGTAGGTGCGCAGCGCAACATCGATCTCCATGCCCGGCGCCATGTAGTTGCCGACCACTTCAACGATATCGCCCTGTGGCTGGAAGCGCGCAGTGGGCCAGTGGGTGATTTTCACCTCGACGAACTGGCCCACTTTGGCGGCGCCATTGCGCCCCGGAGTGATCAGCACTTCCTGCTGGACCTTGGGGTTATCCGGCACCACGAAGCCGATGCCGCCTTCTTCGAAGTAACGGCCGACGATGGACTCGTGGGCACGGGACACCACTTCGACGATCACGCCTTCACGGCGACCGCGACGGTCGAGGCCGGAAACGCGCGCCAGGGCACGGTCGCCATCGAACACCAGGCGCATTTGCGCAGGGCTCATGAACAGGTCGTCGCTGCCATCGTCCGGGATCAGGAAGCCGAAACCGTCACGGTGGCCGGCGATGCGGCCGAGGATCAGGTCGAGCTTGTCCACCGGCGCGTAGGTGCCGCGGCGGGTGTAGATCAACTGGGCATCGCGCTCCATGGCGCGCAGGCGGCGACGCAGGGCTTCGAGTTGGTCTTCGGTGGTCAGACCGAATTCTTCAACCAGCTGCTCGCGGCTAGCAGGCGAACCCCGATCGGCGAGGTGCGCCAGGATCAGTTCGCGGCTAGGAATAGGGTTTTCATATTTTTCCGCTTCACGAGCGGCCTCGGGATCGAGGGACTGCCAATCGGCCATTAGAGAGTTTTCACCTTGTCTATATGCGGGTTAGTTTGGCATACGCGTATTGAAACGGGAAATTTCAGGTGTCAACAAGCCCGTAAAAGCACTTTGTAGCCCTTGGAATGCACCTTGCGCGACCGTCGGCGAAATATTCCAGACTTTTTTCATGGCAGGGCTTTACAGCTCAAAACAGCCTCCGTATAGTGCGCGCCATCGACGACGGCAACGTTGTTGATGTTGCCCAGGTGGTGAAATTGGTAGACACGCCAGCTTCAGGTGCTGGTGATCGCAAGGTCGTGGAAGTTCGAGTCTTCTCCTGGGCACCAAATTCAGATCAAACCCGCGAAAGCGGGTTTTTTCGTTTCCGGGGTTTGAAAACCTGACCGGTGATTTCCCCCCTCGTCCGCACTTGAGAAGTTTTATCGTTTATCCTTGTAAGGATTTGTTGCACTCAAGTGAGGAAAACCCCGGATGATGATCCGCGATACCCGTCTCAAGACATCCCTTCTGCGTGGCCTGACCATCACTCTGCTCGGCCTGACCCTGCTCTCGCCCGCTGCCTATTCTGCCGACAAGGTTGCACTGACCTTGTACAACGGCCAACACAAGGAGGTCGGCGATGAACTTGCCAAGGCCTTCGAAGCCAAGACCGGCATCCACGTCAATGTGCGCAAGGGCAGCAGCAACCAGCTGGCCAGCCAGGTCGTCGAAGAAGGTGACCGCTCCCCTGCCGACGTGATCTACACCGAAGAATCGCCGCCGCTGAATAAACTCGGCGAGCAAGGCCTGCTGGCAACCATCGACGCCAGCACCCTCGACGTTCTGCCGAAGGAATACGTGGCCGCCAACGGCGCCTGGATGGGCGTAACCGCACGCACCCGCGTCGTGGCCTTCAACCCGAAGCTGATCGCCGAGAAAGACCTGCCCAAGTCGGTACTGGATTTCGCCGGGCCCGAGTGGCAAGGCAAGGTCGGTTTCGTGCCCACCAGCGGCGCGTTCCAGGAACAAGCCGTAGCGATCATCAAGCTGCACGGTCGCGAAGCGGCTGAAGAGTGGCTGACCGGCCTGCGCGCTTTCGGCAAGGTCTACAGCAACAACATGGTTGCGCTCAAGGCCGTGGAAAATGGCGAAGTCGCCACTGTCTTGGTGAACAACTACTACTGGTTCGCCCTGAAGAAAGAAAAAACCAACCTGGATTCGCAGCTGCACTACTTCACCAACGGCGATGCCGGTGGCCTGATCACCGTGTCTGCCGCGGCTGCACTGAAATCCAGCAAGCATCCAAAGGAAGCCCAGCAACTGCTGGCATTCATGGCCAGCGAAGAAGGCCAGCGGGTGATCACCAACACTTCCGCCGAATACCCGCTGCGCAAGGGCATGGAATCCAACCGCGGCCTCAAGCCTTTCAGCGAGCTGCAACCGCCGAAAGTCACCCCTGCCGACCTGGGCAACGCCGAAGAAGCCCTGGAACTGGAACGTGACGTTGGCTTGAACTGATGAACCCATCGCTCCCCGCCCTCGCCTTGCGCGGGGGTTTTACGCCGAGACGCAAACGCCCTTCGATCTGGTTGCTGCTACCAGTCCTGCTGCTGGTAGGCCTGAGCCTGTTGCCGCTGGCGTATGTCGGCCTCAAGGCCTGGCAGGCAGGATGGGCCGAGGCGGTGCATTTGCTGTGGCGGCCCTATGTATTCGGGTTGCTGCGCAACACCCTGGCGCTGATGGTCGGCGTCACCGTGGCCTGCGGCGTGATCGGCTTGTCCCTGGCCTGGCTGCTGGAACGCAGCAACCTGCCGGGGCGGCGGATCTGGGGAGTGATCCTGTGCCTGCCGTTCGCGGTGCCGGCGTTTGTCAGCAGCTTTACCTGGGTTTCGTTAAGCGCCAACTTTGAAGGGTTGGGCGGAGCGATCCTGGTGATGACCCTGTCCAAATACCCGCTGGTGTTTCTGCCGGTGGCGGCAACCCTGCGCAATCTTGATCCATCCCTGGAAGAATCGGCCCGCACCCTTGGCCTGAATCGCTGGGGCGTGTTCTTTCGCATCACCTTGCCTTTACTGTGGCCGTCACTGCTGGCCGGGGCACTGTTGATTGCCCTGCATATGCTGGTGGAGTTCGGCGCCTTGTCGATCATCGGCTTGCAGACGTTTACCACCGCGATCTACCAGCAATTCGAGCTGGAGTTCAGCAACGCCAATGCGGCGATGCTCTCGGCGGTGCTGCTGGTGATGTGCCTGACGCTGCTCTGGCTGGAGCTGCGGGTGCGCGGCAAGGGCCGACACGTGCGTACCGGCCAGGGCGCGGCGCGGCATGCCGAACAGGTTCGACTCGGCAAATGGGCGGCGCTGGGGCAGCTGTATTGCCTGCTCCTGGCGATCATCGGCAGCGGCATTCCACTGGGCATGCTCGGTTACTGGCTGGCAGTGGGCAGTTCGGCGGCATTTCCGATAGCTGAGATCAGCGAGGCGCTGCTTTCTTCGTTGGCGCTGTCCCTGGGCGGCGCCGCGCTTTGCCTGTTGTTTGCCGTGCCCGTGGGCTTGCTGGTGGTGCGCTACAAGGGCCAGCTCGCACTGTGGGCCGAGCGTCTGCCGTACCTGCTGCACGCCCTGCCCGGCCTGGTGATTGCGCTGACACTGGTGTATTTCGCCCTGCATTACGTGCCGGCGCTGTATCAAACGTCGGCATTGCTGCTGATCGCTTATGCGCTGCTGTTTTTGCCCCTGGCCCAGGCGCCGATCCGCACGGCGCTGAACAAAGCAGCACCCCAGCTGGAAGAGGCGGCGAGAACGCTGGGCGCGTCGTCGTTCAGTGCGTTTTGCCGGGTGACGCTGCCGATTATTTTCCCGGCATTGGGGGCGGCGTTTGCGCTGGTATTCCTGGATGCGATGAAGGAATTGACGGCGACGTTGCTGCTTAGTCCGACCGGGCTGAACACCTTGGCAACTGCCGTGTGGGCGCACACCTCGAATGTGGAATTCGCGGCAGCGGCGCCCTATGCGGCATTGTTGATTCTAGTGTCGGGGCTGCCGGTGTATCTGCTTACGACGCGGATGTACCTGAGCCGCTGAAATAGCTTTCGCGAGCAAGCCCGCTCCCACATTTGCTCGCATTCCAGAAGTGGAACTCGGTCGAATGTGGGAGCGGGCTTGCTCGCGAAAGGGCCGCACCAGGCGACATCAAGCCCGGAACTGCCCCAGGCTCGTCTTCAACTGCGCCGCCAACCCATCCAGCACCTTGCCACTGGCGGTGGTCTCTACCACCGCCTGAGCGGCCCGCTCTGCCTGGGCATGGATGATTTCCACCCGCCCACGCACCGCATGCGCACCCTGCGCCTGATGCTCAGCCGCCCGCGTCGCCAGGCCAATCGCTGCATGCACCTGCTCCACCGAGGCCTGCACCGACTGCTGCAGGCGCACGCTGTCGCGCAACACCAGCAAACCTTCGCTGGCCTGGCGCCCGGCCTTGCCGATGGTTTCCACGGCCTCACGGGCGCCTTGCTGCAAGGCCACGATGTGGGCCTGGATGTCGCCGGTAGAACTCTGGGTTTTACTGGCCAGGGCGCGAACCTCGTCCGCCACCACCGCAAAGCCGCGCCCGGTCTCACCGGCTCGCGCCGCCTCAATAGCCGCGTTGAGCGCCAGCAGGTTGGTTTGCTCGGCAATCCCGTGGATCACCGTCAACACCACCTCGATCTGCTCGCTCTGCTGCGCCAGCCGCTCGATCACCTTGGAACCGGCCTGCACCTGCCCCGCCAACGCCTCGATCAAGCTGCCGACTTCGGCTGAAGTGCGGGAATTTTCATCAGTCGCCTGGCGAATATCCACCACCTGCTGCAAGGCGGCCTGCATCGCATGGCTTTCCGCCTGGGCCTCATCCGCCATTTGCGACAGCGCCCGCAGGCTTTCGGCAACCTCATCACGCTGCAAGCCGGCGGCCGCATCGGCACCCGCATTGCGCAGGGTCATCGCGCCGATTTCCACGCCGGTACGCTGGGCCACATCACCGGCTTCACGCACGATCGGCTGCAACTTATCCACAAAGCGATTGACCGCCGAGGCCATGTCGCCGATTTCGTCCCGGCTATTGATCTGCACACGCTTGGTCAGGTCGCCCTCGCCTGCCGCCAGATCGTCCATCGCTGCAATCAGCAGCTTCAGGCGATTGACCACCCGACGGCCGAGCACTACAGCAATCAACAGCAATACACCAAAACCTACCACCGCCAGGCCCATGCCGATGCGCCAGCGCAAGGTGCCCGCCGCCTCTTGCACGGCGCTGGTGGTATTGGCGGTCATCTGGGTGGCGGTGGCTTGCGCCGACTGCAAACGCGCGCCCATGGCCGCCGCGCTGTCAGCCGCGGCACCCTTGAGGCTGTCGCCCACCAACTGGTCACCGCTGGCAATCAGTGCAGCAAAACGCTTGTCCAGCGCGGCCAGGTCAGCCTCGACCGAGGCAGTCGAAACCCCCATGCGGACCTTACCGATCTCTACGCCATTGGGGCTGATGGACGCTTCGACGTAGAACACCGAGGGATCATTCTTCGCCGCATCCAGCACTTTATCCAGGGCACGTTCGCCCTTGCCCTTTTCCAGCAGCGCCTGGTTGATCGGGTTTTCACGATTAAGGTAACGGGTCAGGTGCTCGCCAGCCGCGTCGTCATACACCACAAACAACACGTTGGGATTGCGCTGGGCTCTGCGGGCGAATTCCGACAGCGTCGGCACGTCGCTGTCCCACATGGCGCGCGGCGCCACCGAAGCGAGCAGTTGCGCCATGTCATTGGCAGAGTCCTGCAGGTCTTTTTCCAGGGTCGCACGCAGTTGCTTCTGCTCTTCCTGCAGGCGCGTGGAAAGCCCCGCCGTCAGACGCTGGCGCGTGCTGGAAGACAGACTGTCCAGGCTGGATGTCACTTCCTTGCCGGCTTGCGCCAACTCGCCGGACAGTTTCTGGCTGTCGACGCCCAGGCGATTGCCCAAATCAGCTTCCAATGCAGTGACGGTGCTTCGCGTCAGGGCGACGGCCACCAGTACCTGCACCAAAAGAGCGATACCTAGGGTAACGAACACCGGCCGCAACAGCCGGCTTTGTAACAATGAGAGAACGGCAGACACTGGGAATCCCTCCACCACGGGTGCCATTAATTTGATAGCACCGCGAAAGAAAGAACCATAGCAAGGGTCGTGCCGTTTACCAGGCGGAAACGACAAAGGGCTCCCGAAGGAGCCCTTTGCTTTTTACATCAACAGCTTATTAAGCGAACGGGTGACGCAGAACGATGGTCTCGTTGCGGTCCGGGCCCGTCGAAATAATGTCGATTGGCGCACCGATCAGCTCTTCAACGCGCTTGATGTAAGCGCGGGCGTTGGCTGGCAGTTCTTCCAGGGTCTTGGCGCCCACGGTCGATTCGGTCCAGCCTGGCACTTCTTCGTACACAGGCTGCAGGCCTACGTAGCTGTCCGCGTCAGTCGGGGCAACGTCCTTGCCTTCCGCATCCTTGTAGCCGATGCAGATGTTGATGGTTTCCAGGCCGTCGAGTACGTCCAGCTTGGTCAGGCAGATGCCCGAGATGCTGTTCACATCGATAGCGCGACGCAGGATAACGGCGTCGAACCAGCCACAACGGCGGGCACGGCCGGTCGTCGCGCCGAACTCGTGGCCTTGTTTGGCCAGGTGCGCGCCGACGTCGTCGAACAGTTCAGTCGGGAATGGACCCGAACCTACACGCGTGGTGTATGCCTTGGTGATGCCGAGGATGTAGTCCAGGAACATCGGGCCAACGCCCGAACCCGTCGCAACGCCGCCAGCGGTGGTGTTGGAACTGGTGACGTACGGGTAGGTGCCGTGGTCGATGTCCAGCAACGAGCCCTGGGCGCCTTCGAACATGATGTCTTTGCCGGCGCGACGCAGGTCGTGCAGCTCGGCAGTCACGTCCAGCATCAGCGGCTTGAGCAGCTCGGCGTATTCCTTGCACTCGGCCAGGGTCTTTTCAAACTCGATGGCCGGCTCTTTGTAGTAACCCACCAGCATGAAGTTGTGGTAATCCACCAGTTCACGCAGCTTGTCTTCAAAGCGCGGCATGTTGAGCAGGTCGCCCACACGCAGGCCACGACGTGCAACCTTGTCTTCGTAGGCCGGGCCGATGCCGCGACCGGTCGTGCCGATCTTCAGCTCGCCACGGGCCTTTTCACGGGCCTGGTCCAGCGCAACGTGGAAGGACAGGATCAGCGGGCAGGAAGGGCTGATACGCAGGCGCTCGCGCACTGGCACGCCTTTCTCTTCCAGCTTGGTGATCTCGCGCAACAGGGCGTCAGGTGCAACCACCACGCCGTTGCCGATCAGGCACTGCACGCCTTCGCGCAGTACACCCGACGGGATCAGGTGCAAGACGGTTTTTTCGCCATCGATGACCAGGGTGTGGCCAGCGTTGTGGCCACCTTGGTAGCGCACTACGGCGGCAGCATGTTCGGTCAGCAGATCAACGATCTTGCCTTTGCCCTCATCACCCCATTGGGTGCCCAGGACTACGACATTCTTACCCATAACACTTGTCCTCATTCGCGCAAACTTGGTGCCGGCAGTGGCCGGCAGGAAAACTCAAGAAGCCAGTGGCGAAACTTGCCAAAGCCCGTTCTGCTGAATCAATTGCCGGTCGCAGTCCGCTTCACGGGCGGCGGCCAATGGCTGCCCAGGCAAGGCCTGGACCACACGCTGACCCTCACTGCGCAACTGGCAAACCTGCTGCCAGAGTGCTGCGTCCGTACTGTCGGGCATCCAGATACCGCCAGACGGCAGTTCGACCTCAGCACGCCCCAGGGTCACCAGGGTTTTCAAATCGGTGGAAAAACCGGTCGCCGGACGAGCGCGACCGAAGTCGGCGCCGATATCGTCGTAACGACCGCCCTGGGCGATGGCCTGGCCAACACCCGGGACAAACACCGCGAACACCACACCGGTGTGGTAGTGGTAGCCGCGCAACTCACCCAAATCAAAATACAGCGGCAACTGCGGGAAGCGCGCAGACAACTGCTCGGCAATCGCCAGCACATCGTCCAGGGCCGCCAATACATCAGCCGGCGCATTCGCCAGGCGATCACGGGCGGCGGTCAGTACTTCACGGCCGCCACACAGATCCACCAGCGCACGCAGCATGCCGGCCAGGTCGGCAGGCACGCTCGCCGTAAGGGCAATCACTTCATCGATGGCCTTGCGCTGCAAGGCATCGAACAACTGTTGTTCCACTTCACCCGACAAGCCGGCCGCACGGGCCAGGCCGCGGTAGATACCGACATGCCCAAGGTCCATGTGCACATCCGGCACATCGGCCAATTGCAGCATGGCCAGCATCAGGCTGATGACTTCCACGTCGCTGCTCGGGCTCGCATCGCCGTACAACTCGGCGCCCAACTGGATCGGGCTACGGGAAGACGACAAGGCACGCGGCTGAGCATGCAGCACGCTGCCGGCGTAGCACAGGCGGCTTGGCCCTTCGCGACGCAGGGTGTGCGCATCAATGCGCGCGACTTGCGGCGTGATGTCGGCACGAAAGCCCATTTGCCGGCCCGATTGCGGGTCGATGACCTTGAAGGTGCGCAGATCCAGGTCCTGGCCCGCGCCGGTCAGCAGGGATTCCAGGTACTCGATATGGGGGGTCACGACAAACTCGTAACCCCAGCTCTGGAACAGATCCAACACCTGGCGGCGCGCGATTTCAATGCGCGCAGCTTCTGGTGGCAGTACTTCTTCGATGCCATCTGGCAGCAGCCAGCGGTCTACCGTTGCCATTACGCCATTCCCCTATGATCCGGGCGGCCAGCCCTCGGGCGAGCCTTGAGTGAAGCAGAAAATACCCGGCCCCTGCATAAACCACGCGCAAGAGCGACGTGACGAACGACCAACAATCGGCCTCGTCGGGCACTTTCCTCGAAAAACCTGTGGCGCCTGCGGAGCAAAACCACAATCAAACATGCAGACGCAAAAAAGCCGGGAATTTCCCGGCTGCCGCATCATACACCCGTTTTCTGAAAGGATCACCCCGCCCGGCATTTTAGCCGCCCGACGGAGCGATTCTCAGACTACATGCGGGTTACTTGGACTTTTCCAGGTAGCGGAAGAAATCGCTACTTGGGTCCAGCACCATGACGTCGGTTTTGTTCGCAAAGCTTTCACGGTAGGCGCGCAGGCTACGGTAGAACGCGTAGAACTCCTGGTCCTGACCATAGGCCTTGGCGTAGATCGAAGCGGCTTGAGCATCACCATCACCACGGGCCTCTTCAGACTCGCGATAGGCTTCAGCCAACAGTACGCGACGCTGACGGTCGGCATCCGCGCGGATCCCTTCTGCCAGTTCGTTACCCTTGGCGCGGTGCTCACGAGCCTCGCGCTCACGCTCGGTGCTCATACGTTCGAACACGCTGCGGTTCACTTCCTTCGGAAGGTCGATGGCCTTGACCCGAACATCGATCACCTCGATGCCCAGCTCTTTTTCCGCCATCGCATTCAACGAACGCGTGATGTCCGCCATCAGCGCGTCACGTTCACCGGATACCACCTCGTGCAGGGTGCGCTTACCAAACTGGTCACGCAGGCCCGATTCCAGACGGCGCGACAAACGCTCGTCGGCAATCTGCTTGAGGCCGGAGGTCGCGGTATAGAAACGCTCGGCATCCTTGACGCGCCACTTGGCGTAGGCGTCAACCATCACGGCTTTCTTTTCCAGGGTCAGGAAGCGTTGTGTCGGTGCATCCAGGGTCATCAGGCGGCCGTCGAACTTGCGCACCTGGTTGACGTAGGGGACTTTCACATGCAGGCCCGGCTGGACATCCGCCTGGACCACGCGACCGAATTGCAGCAACACCGCGCGCTCGGTCTGAGACACGATATAGAAGCAGTTCCAGGCAGCGATGACCACGACGACGCCCACAATCAGGGCGGTCAGCGATTTATTGCTCATCAACGACTCTCCCTGGTACGTGTTTGCTGTTGCAGCAGGTCAGCGGCCGCACGGGCGCTCGCTTCGTTGGCAGCAGCATTGGAACCGGTAGCCGGTGCGCTGGTGCTGCTACGACCACCTTCGATCATCTTGTCCAGCGGCAGGTACAGCAGATTGTTCTGCCCGCCCTTGCTGCCGGTCACGAGAACCTTGCTGGTGTTGCTGAAGACTTCCTGCATGGTGTCCAGGTACAGACGCTCACGGGTGACTTCCGGTGCCTTGCGGTACTCGGCCACCAGCTTGGTGAAACGATCTGCCTCACCCTTGGCGCGGGAGACCACTTCGTCGCGGTAACCGTTGGCATCCTCAAGGATGCGCTGGGCCTGGCCACGGGCTTCCGGCACCACGCCGTTGGCGTAGGTTTCAGCCTGGTTGCGCGAACGCTGCTCGTCTTCACGGGCACGGATCACGTCATCGAAGGCTTCCTGCACTTCACGCGGTGCCGCTGCGCTCTGTACGTTGACCTGGGTCACGGTGATACCGGTGCGGTACGTGTCGAGGAACCGTTGCAGGCGCTCCTTGATTTCGCTGGCCATCAATTCACGGCCTTCCGTCAGCACCTGGTCCATTGCGGTGGAACCCACCACGTGGCGCAGGGCGCTTTCGGTCGCATGTTGCAGGCTGATCTCCGGCTGGTCGACGTTCAGCACGAAGTCCTGCAGGTTGCTGATCTTGTACTGCACGGTCAGCGGCACTTCGACGATGTTCTCGTCTTCGGTCAGCATCTGGCCCTGCTTGGTGTAGGCACGCTCACGCGTGACGTTTTCCATGTACTTCTTGTCGATCGGCGGGAAGTAGATGTTCAGGCCAGGGCCGACAGTCTCGTAGTACTTGCCGAAGCGCAGCACCACGGCTTGCTCCTGCTCGTCCACCACATAGACGGCGCTGTACAGCCAGACGGCCGCCAGCACGACGAGGCCGATGCCGAGCAGGCCGTAACCACCACCCTTGCTCGTACGACCGCCTTCGTCACCACCACGTTTTTTTCCACCACCGAACAACCCATTCAGGCTTTCCTGCAGCTTTCGGAAGGCCTCGTCGAGATCTGGTGGCCCCTTGCGGTCGCCATTATTACGGCGTTTACCACCCCAAGGATCCTGATTATTCGAGTTGCCACCCGGCTCATTCCAAGCCATAGCGCTCTCCATCTGATAAAGCAAAGACGCACCCACGGCGCGCCGACCAATGCTACAGAATGCCTGTCACAGCGGCACAACCGCTTTCTCAGGCTTTTATTGCAAAGTGTGTTGTTCGATGAACTCTGTCGGCACAACGCCTTCACGGCTGACCAGCCGATTCAGCTCCGAGCGCGGCAATCGAACGGCCAGCAAGCTGACACCTTCTTCGTCGTGTTCTTCTTTCTGTACCGCGCCCAGCTCGAAAAACTGTGCACGCAGTCGAGCAAAACGCTGCGGCAAGCGCAAGGTGCCGACGAACAAATCGCTGCCCAACAGCTCGGCAATGGCTTGTTCAAGCAATTCCAGGCCACTGCCATCACGCGCCGACAGCCAGACCCGCTGGGGCTTGCCGTTTTCGTCGCGCTGGATTTGTGGCTCAACGCCTTCAAGCAAATCGAGTTTGTTATAGACCTCGAGGATCGGCAAGTCCTGGGCACCAATCTCGCCCAGCACCACCATGACCTGTTCAATCTGCAACATGCGATCCGGTTCGGCCGCATCGATCACGTGCAACAGCAGGTCGGAATTGCTCGACTCTTCGAGCGTAGACCGAAATGCCTCGACCAGCTTGTGGGGCAAGTGACGAATGAAACCCACGGTATCGGCCAGGACAATCGGCCCCAGGTCGTCCAGTTCCAGACGGCGCAAGGTCGGGTCGAGGGTCGCGAACAGTTGGTCGGCCGCGTACACGTCCGATTTCGTCACGTTGTTGAAGAGTGTGGATTTGCCGGCGTTGGTATAGCCCACCAGGGAAACGGTCGGGATATCCGCACGCATACGGCCACGTCGCGATTGTTCGCGCTGGCTGCGCACCTTCTCCAGGCGGCCCTTGATCTGTCGCAGGCGGACCCGCAGCAGACGCCGGTCGGTTTCCAGCTGGGTTTCACCCGGGCCGCGCATGCCGATGCCGCCACCCTGGCGCTCAAGGTGAGTCCAGCCACGAACCAGCCGGGTGCTCATGTGGTCAAGCTGGGCCAGTTCTACCTGGAGCTTGCCTTCATGGGTACGGGCGCGTTGAGCGAAAATATCGAGAATCAGACCCGTGCGGTCGATCACGCGACACTCGAAAACTCGTTCGAGGTTACGTTCCTGACTGGGCGTGAGGATGTGATTGAAAATCACCAGATCGGCCTTTTCGGCGTGGACCAGGTCGCGCAGCTCCTCGACCTTGCCGCTGCCGATCAGGAATTTGGCGGTTGGCCGATGACGCGGCACGTTAAAAAACGCGACGGTCTCGGCGCCGGCCGAATTTGCCAACTCCTGAAACTCCTGCGGATCTTCGCGCGCCTCAGGGTCCTGTCCATCCAAGTGAACGAGGATTACTCGCTCACCACCACCGTGGCGCTCAAAGAACAAAGGAGACTCCTATCAGGCGTTACCTGGTGCAGGCTCGGCGTCACCCTGTTCTTCGGTTGCGCTAGGCAGACGAATTGGACGAACCGGCACTACGGTCGAGATAGCGTGCTTGTAAACCATTTGGCTTACGGTGTTTTTCAGCAGGATCACGAACTGGTCGAACGACTCGATCGTACCTTGCAGCTTGATACCGTTGACCAGATAGATGGAAACCCCAACTTTCTCTTTACGTAAAGTATTCAAGTAAGGGTCTTGTAGCGAATGCCCTTTTGACATGTGCCGCACTCCTTTAAGGATCAATAATAAAAATCGGAAAATAGATAGCTCATGGCCGTCACACCCCCAAGGATAGACGGCAATTGCAAGGACTCAGCTCAATATGGAGACCGTTCCCAAGTATTTCAAGGCGCGTGACAGATTGTCGCTGTCCAGGCTGTCCAGCCAGTGCAAATCGCTCCAACTGCGCAACCAGGTGAACTGACGCTTCGCCAATTGGCGCGTGGCAATGATGCCGCGCTCCTGCATTTCGGCTGACGTCAGCTTGCCATCCAGATGATCCCAGACTTGGCGGTAGCCTACAGCACGTATCGAAGGCAGCCCTGGATGCAGGTCACCTCTTGAACGCAGTGCTACGACCTCCTCCACAAACCCCTGTTCCAACATAATTGTGAATCTTTGTGCAATTCGTTCATGCAGCACCTGGCGATCCGTCGGAGCGATGGCCA
The DNA here is from genome assembly GCF_013386245.1 of Pseudomonas sp. 21615526. Lineage (NCBI taxonomy): Bacteria > Pseudomonadati > Pseudomonadota > Gammaproteobacteria > Pseudomonadales > Pseudomonadaceae > Pseudomonas > Pseudomonas sp. 21615526. The sequence goes on from NZ_JACAOM010000054.1 coordinate 54,981, forward strand.
GATTCGCCACAGTATAGGGCAATTGTGAGTGTCCCGAGGCGCCTGCTTCAGCACTTTGCGCAGTTTGTTTCAGCCTGTGTTCAGTCATGGTCTGGCCACTGACCCGCCAGACTTCCAACGCTCGCGTCAGGCGCTGGGGGTCATTGGGATGAATTCGCGCGGCGGAAACCGGATCCACAATGGCCAACTGATCGTGTAAGGCCTGCCAGCCAAGGCGCGCAGCCTCTTCTTCAAGTTCGGCGCGCACCTGTGGATCAGCTGGCGGCATATCAGCCAGACCTTCCTGCAAGGCCTTGTAGTAGAGCATCGTGCCGCCGACCAGCAGCGGAATCTTGCCCCGCGCGGTGATATCGGCCATGGCGGCCAGCGCATCGATGCGAAAATCCGCCGCCGAATAGCTCTCGCTGGGATCAATAATGTCGATCAACCGGTGCGGATACTGGGCCAGCAGCTCTTTTGAAGGTTTGGCAGTGCCGATGTCCATGTCCCGGTAAACCAGTGCAGAGTCGACACTGATCAACTCGCACGGCAAGACCTTGGTCAGCTCGATGGCCAGGTCGGTCTTGCCGGCGGCCGTCGGGCCCATCAGGAAGATGGCGGGGGGCAAGGCACTCATCAACGGCCGCGCAAGAACAGTTTGTCGAGGTCGTCCAGGCCCATCTGGGTCCAGGTCGGGCGGCCATGGTTGCACTGGCCGCTGCGCTCGGTGTTTTCCATGTCCCGCAGCAGGCCGTTCATTTCCGGCAAGGCCAGCCGGCGGTTGGCCCGGATGGCGCCGTGACAGGCCATGGTGCCGAGCAGTTCATTGATGTGGGCCTGGATCCGGTCACTGGTGCCGTATTCCATCAGGTCTGCCAGTACGTCGGCCACCAGCCGGTTGGCCTCTGCCTGCTTGAGCAAAGCCGGAATCTGGCGGATAGCCAGGGTTTCCGGCCCCAGGCGTTGCAACTCAAAGCCCAGCTTCTGGAACACGCTGACGTGCTCTTCGGCGCAATCCGCTTCCCGCTGGCTGACCGCCAGGGATTCCGGCACCAGCAGCGGCTGGCCGCTCAGGCCTTCGCTGGCCATGGCGATCTTCAGGCGCTCGTACATGATCCGCTCGTGGGCGGCGTGCATGTCCACCAGCACCAGGCCATGGGCGTTTTCCGCAAGAATATAGATACCCTTGAGCTGTGCCAGCGCGTAACCCAACGGCGGCACGTCGCCCTGGCCTTCCGGCAACGCGGCAGCGCCTGGCTCGGCGCCGGGCAGCGGCGCGAAAAACTCGCGATAGGCCGCCTGGGCCTCGGCCACCGGCACCGCCGATTGCGGACGCGGGGTGTACTGGTATTGATAACCGGCGCCGGCGCCTGAACCAGGTGCGGTAAAGCTCGGCTGGGCTTGCGGCGATTGCAGCAGGTTGGCCGCCAGGCTCATTTCGCCCTGGGGCCCGAACTCGCCGGCTTCCGGCCCTGAAGGACGGACAACAGCCGTGACAATCGGCGCCGCCAGGTGATCATCCGGCCGCACATCGCCCAAGGCGCGGTGCAGGGTGCCGTAAAGAAAGTCGTGGACCATGCGACCGTCACGGAAGCGCACTTCGTGCTTGGTCGGGTGCACGTTGACGTCGACCACCGACGGGTCGACCTCGAAAAACAGCACAAACGTCGGATGCCGCCCGTTGAACAGCACGTCGCGATACGCCTGGCGCACCGCGTGGGCCACCAGCTTGTCGCGCACCGCCCGGCCATTCACGAAGAAATACTGCATGTCCGCCTGGCTACGGGAGAAAGTCGGCAAACCCACCCAACCCCACAGCCGCAGGCCATTGCGCTCGATCTCGATCGGCAGCGCCTGCTCCAGGAACCCCGCGCCGCAGATGGCCGAGACACGCCGCGCACGGGCCGCATCATCATGGGCCTCGTGCAGGCTGAGGATGGTCTTGCCGTTGTGGCGCAGGTGGAAAGCCACATCAAACCGAGCCAGGGCCAGGCGCTTGATGACTTCCTGCAGGTGATCGAATTCGGTTTTTTCGGCCTTGAGGAATTTACGCCGGGCCGGGGTATTGAAGAACAGGTCGCGTACTTCCACCGAGGTGCCCACCGGATGTGCCGCCGGCTGGACCCGGGGCGCCATGTCGCGGCCTTCGGTTTCAACCTGCCAGGCCTGGTCGGCGTCGCGGGTGCGGGAAGTCAGGGTCAGGCGAGCCACGGAGCTGATGGAGGCCAGGGCCTCACCACGAAACCCGAGGCTCATCACCCGCTCCAGGTCTTCCAGGTCACGAATCTTGCTGGTGGCGTGACGGGCCAGGGCCAGCGGCAGGTCATCGGAGGAAATCCCGCTGCCGTCGTCGCGCACTCGCAGCAGCTTGACGCCGCCTTGCTCAACATCGACATCAATGCGCCTGGCGCCGGAGTCGATACTGTTTTCCAGCAACTCCTTGATCACCGACGCTGGCCGCTCGACCACCTCACCCGCCGCGATCTGGTTGGCGAGACGCGGGCTTAGCAGCTCGATGCGCGAGGTATTGCTCAAGACTGTTTCGCTCATTATTGCGCCGCCAGTTCAGTGCCCGGGATGGTCAACACCTGGCCGACCTTCAATTCATCGGTCTTGAGGTTGTTGGCACTGCGCAAGGTTGCCGCTGACACCTGGAAGCGCACCGCCAGCATCGCCAGGGTGTCGCCCGGCTGCACGCGATGGTCACGCGGGCCCTGGGCGATTTTCCCGGAGTCACGCAGCCAGGCTATATAAGTGCCCGGCGGCGGGTTCTGCTGGAAGAACTGGCGAACACCGGCGCTGATGGAGCGCGCCAACGCCTGCTGGTGGCTGGCCGAGGCCAGTTTCGAGGCTTCGTTGGAGTTGGAGATAAACCCGGTTTCCACCAGGATCGACGGAATATCCGGCGACTTGAGCACCATGAACCCGGCCTGTTCCACGCGCTGTTTGTGCAGCGAGGTGACGCGACCAATGTTGCTCAGGACTTTCTGCCCCACGTTCAGGCTGGAGGTCAGCGAGGCAGTCATCGACAGATCGAGCAATACGCCAGCGAGCATCTTGTCCTTGTCGTCGAGGGATACGTTGCCAGCCCCGCCGATCAAGTCGGAACGGTTTTCACTGTCCGCCAGCCAGCGGGCGGTCTCGGACGTAGCGCCGCGATCAGACAGGGCAAACACCGAGGCACCAAACGCCGCGGCCGAAGGTGCGGCGTCGGCGTGGATCGAGACGAACAGGTCGGCGCCCTTCTTGCGGGCGATTTCGGTACGGCCACGCAGCGGAATAAAGTAGTCGCCGGTCCGGGTCAGCTCGGCGCGGTAGCCTTTCATGCCATTGATCTGGCGCTGCAGTTCGCGGGCGATGGCCAGTACTACGTCTTTTTCATGCTGGCCGCGCGAGCCCGAGGCACCCGGGTCTTCGCCGCCGTGACCGGCATCGATGACCACGATAATGTCACGTTTGCCCGCCGGAGCCGGTGGCAGCGGCGGCAATTTGACCTGGGGTTGCGACTGGTTGACCGGCACCGCAGGTATCGTCGCGACGCTTGGAGTTGGCGCAGGCGGCGGCGCGGCATCGGCGGCGTTGTCGAACAGGTCGACCACCAGCCGGTTGCCATACTGCGCGTTGGGCGCCAGCACGAAGCTTTTCGGGGTCACGGCCTTTTTCAGGTCGATGACCACCCGCAGGTCGGTCGGCGTACGTTGGGCCGAGCGCATCGCGGTAATCGGGGTATTGGCCATGGCGACTTTCAACGGCGCGGCCAGGGTCGCACCGTTGATATCAATCACCAGGCGATCGGGCGCCGTGAGGGTGAAGACGCTGTGCTGAACCGGGCCAGACAGGTCGAATACCAGTCGCGTGTTATCCGGTGCCCGCCACAGGCGAACACTTTTCACCTGTGAGGCCGCCAGTGCATTGAAAGTCATTGCCGCAAGCAACACCCCTACGACAGTAACCAACGCGCGAAAGCGCATACCTAACCCCATCAATTATTTGAATTCCAATGCCAAGGCGGCGCACCACGACTCGCCGCGCGCGCTCTGGGACAACAACTTCAGCTGACGTCCTTGCTTATGCGGGGTAATGGTAATGGTCAGGTCCGGCTTTGGCAAAAAGCCTGTGCCTTTATCTGGCCACTCGATCAGGCACAAGGCGTCCTCATCGAAGTAATCACGAATGCCCATGTATTCCAGTTCTTCCGGGTCCACCAGGCGATACAGGTCGAAGTGGAACGCTCGTACGTCACCGATTTCGTAGGGTTCTACCAAGGTGAACGTAGGGCTTTTCACAGCACCCGCGTGCCCCAACCCGCGAATGATGCCCCGGGACAAGGTGGTTTTTCCGGCGCCGAGATCGCCTTCCAGAAAGATCAGCCCTGAGCCTTGAGTGACCCGGGCAATACGGTTGCCCAAGGCGACCATGGCGTCTTCATCAGGCAGGAAAAGAACTACTTCAGACACGGCGATTGCTCCTCCAGCAACTGACGAATGGCAGGAATCAGGTCACTGGCGGCCAGCCCGCGACCGTAGGTACCCTGGCGATCTCCGGCAGTGGCATGCAGCCAGACCGCCAGGCAGGCGGCATCAAATGCCGGCATGCCTTGCGCCAGCAAAGCACCGACCAGGCCGGCCAACACATCGCCCAGGCCAGCGGTTGCCATTGCAGGATGGCCCTGATCGCAGCGGGCAACCCGACCGTCCGGGCTGGCGATCAAGCTGCCGGCACCCTTGAGGATCGCCACCGCATTGAATTTCTGACTCAAGGCGCGCGCCACGTTAAGGCGGTCGGCCTGAACCTCGGCTGTCGAAATACCCATCAAGCGGGCCGCTTCGCCAGGATGCGGAGTGATCACGCAATTGGCCGGCAGGCTGGCGCTGCCCGCCGCCAGCAGGTTCAAGGCATCGGCGTCCCAGACTTGCGGCTGCCTGGCATTGGCCGCTACCGACAGCAGGCTTTTGCCCCAGGAGACCTCGCCCAGGCCCGGGCCGATGACGATCACGGAAATCTTTTCCAGCAGGCCCATCAATTGATTGGCCGAGTGCACGCCCACCGTCATCACTTCCGGCAACCGCGCCAGCGCCGCACCGACGTGTTCGCTACGGGTCGCCAGGGAAACCATGCCGGCACCACTGCGCAGGGCACTTTCAGCACTGAGCAAGGCGGCGCCGCCAAAACCTCGGTCGCCGCCGATCAGCAATACATGGCCGAACTGGCCTTTATGGGCGTCCGGGGAACGCGCAGCGAGTTGCGGCAATTGGCCGGGCAACAGGTGCTGAACGTCGGGTATTTCGTGTTTTGTCTGCGGCATGCGTCTTCAAGCTCCGATGTCTGGCAGAATTATACGCATCTAACCTGCGGTTTCTCTTGTTCATGCCTGCTATTACCTACGACCTGCCCGCCCTCGCCCAATCGATCAAAGACTGGGGCCGCGAGCTGGGCTTTCAACAAGTGGGCATCAGCGGCCTCGACCTCGCCGAGCATGAACAGCACCTGCAACGCTGGCTCGACGCCGGCTACCACGGCGAAATGGACTACATGGGCGCCCACGGCAGCAAGCGCTCACACCCGGAGGAGCTGGTACCCGGCACCTTGCGCGTGGTCTCACTGCGCATGGACTACTTGCCGGGCGACACCCAAATGGCCCAACTGCTGGCCAAACCCGAAAAAGCCTACATCTCCCGCTACGCCCTGGGCCGCGACTACCACAAGCTGATCCGCAAGCGCGTGCAGCAACTGGCCGACCGCATCCAGGCGCAAATCGGCCCGTTCGGCTTCCGCGCCTTTGTCGACAGCGCCCCCGTGCTGGAAAAAGCCATCGCCGAGCAGGCCGGGCTCGGCTGGATCGGCAAGAACACCCTGGTACTCAATCGCAAGGCGGGCAGTTACTTCTTCCTGAGCGAGCTGTTTGTCGACCTGCCGTTGCCGGTCGACCCACCCCACGCCACCGAACATTGTGGCCGCTGCACCGCCTGCCTGGATATCTGCCCTACCAACGCCTTCGTCGGGCCCTACGTGCTGGACGCCCGGCGCTGCATTTCCTACCTGACCATCGAGCTGAAAAGCGCGATCCCCGAAGAACTGCGCCCACTGATCGGCAATCGGGTATTCGGCTGCGATGACTGTCAGATCGTTTGCCCGTGGAATCGTTTCGCGCGGCCTACCGACGAAGGCGATTTCAAGCCACGGCACAACCTGGATAACGCAGAGCTCGCCGAGTTGTTTATGTGGGACGAGGACAAATTCCTCAGCAGCACCGAAGGTTCTCCCCTGCGCCGCGCCGGCTATGAGCGCTGGCTGCGCAACCTGGCGGTGGGCCTGGGCAATGCGCCATCAAGCATTCCGGTGCTGGAAGCGCTGAAGGCGCGTCGGGAATACCCCTCGGAACTGGTGCGCGAACATGTGGAATGGGCGCTGAACCAGCACGCCGAACGTCAGTGCACGTCGTCGTTGTAGACGAACTTGGGCATTTCCCAGTGAAAACGGATCGCCAGCAGGCGCAATAGAAAGCCGCTGAACAGCGTCAGCAGGATCGATTGCTCACTTGGCAGCTCAAGGTAGATGCACAGCATGTAGAACCAGGCGGCCAGGAACGACACGCTGGCGTACAGCTCGCGGCGGAAGATCAACGGAATGTCGTTGCAGAAGATATCCCGCAGGATGCCGCCGAATACCCCGGTGATCACACCGCTGACTGACGCCACCAGCATGCCGTGGCCCATTTCCAGGGCGGTCATGCTGCCGATCAGGGTGAAGGCCACCAGGCCCACGGCGTCCAGCGCGAGGAACAGCGAGCGCAGGTGGCGCATCAATGGAGCGATGAAGATGGTCACCAGGGCCGCGACGGAGGTCAGCACCAGGTACTCCGGGTGTTTGACCCAGGTCAGCGGGTAGTGGCCGAGCAACACGTCACGCACCGAACCGCCGCCCAGCGCCGTCACGCAGGCGATCAGCACCACACCGAACCAGTCCATCCCGCGCCGCCCGGCGGACAAGGCACCCGTCATGGCTTCGGCGGTGATGGCGATGAGGTAGAGCATCAGCAGCATGATGGCGATCCTTGCAAAGTTGTGGCGAGGGGGCTTGTCCCCCGTTGGGGTGCGAAGCAGCCCCTTTAAAGGCAATAGAGTTTTCAGGTAGATCGGGATGTCAGATTTTAGGGCCGCTTCGCAGCCCAACGGGGGACAAGCCCCCTCGCCACAGACAAGCCCCTCGCCACAAAAGCCCGCTGGGCTCAGGTATTACCGCTTTAGAACTTGATGAAATGCTTGCGGTAATGCTGCAGCTCGGCAATCGACTCGCGAATATCGTCCAGCGCCAGGTGGGTGCTGCCCTTGTGGAAGCTGTCTTTGACTTCCGGCGCCCAGCGCGCGGCCAGCTCCTTCAAGGTCGACACGTCCAGGTTGCGGTAGTGGAAGTAGCTTTCCAGCGCCTTCATGTGGGTATAGAGAAAGCGGCGGTCCTGGCAAATGCTGTTGCCGCAGATTGGCGACTTGCCCTTGGGTACCCACTTTTCCAGGAAGGCGATGGTTTCCGCTTCAGCCTCGGCCATGCTCACGCGGCTGTCGCGCACACGATGGGTCAGGCCCGAGTTGCCGTGGGTGCGGGTGTTCCACTCGTCCATGGTGGCCAGCACCGCGTCGCTGTGGTGAATGGCGATCACCGGACCTTCGGCCAAGGTGTTGAGGTTGCTGTCGGTGACAATGGTCGCCATCTCGATGATGACGTCGGTGTCAGGGTTCAGACCGGTCATTTCCAGATCGATCCAAATCAGGTTCTGTGGGTTTTGCATGTCGTGGTTCCTTGGCACCTTGGCGTAGCTGCGCAGTTTAGCAGGCAGGGCGTGCTAGACTCGCGACCGTTTCACCTAACCTTTGCATTATCGACACGGAACACCAATGGCCAAACGCCAGCTCAACCGTCGCCAAAACTGGCGCATCGAAAAGATTCAGGGCGAACGCGCTGCCCGCGCCGCCAAACGTGAATCCTCCGCCGTGGAAGCGCTTGAGGGCGGCGACCTGGGCCCCGAGCAAACGGGCCTGGTGATCGCGCACTTCGGTGTGCAGGTCGAAGTCGAGGCCACCGAAGGCGATCACGCCGGCCAGGTGTTCCGTTGCCACCTGCGCGCCAACCTGCCTGCGCTGGTGACCGGCGACAAGGTGGTATGGCGTGCCGGCAACCAGGGCATCGGCGTCATCGTCGCCCAACTGCCACGTACCACCGAACTGCGTCGCCCCGACAGCCGTGGCCAGCTCAAGCCGGTAGCGGCCAACGTCGACATGATCGTCATTGTCTTCGCGCCACTGCCCGAACCCCATGCCAACCTGATCGACCGCTACCTGGTAGCCGCCGAACACGCCGGCATTCGCCCGCTGTTGCTGCTGAACAAATTCGACCTGATCGACGAACAGAACGCCCCGGCGCTCAACGCGCTGCTGGCGGTGTACCGCACCCTCGGCTACCCGGTGCTGGAAGTCTCGGCGCATCACGGCAATGGCATGGAACAGTTACAGACTGAACTGGACGGGCGCATCAGCGTGTTCGTCGGCCAGTCGGGCGTGGGCAAGTCGTCCCTGGTCAACAGCCTGTTGCCGGAAGTCGAAACCCGTGTTGGCCCGCTGTCGGAGCTGTCCGGCCAGGGCACCCACACCACCACCACCGCGCGATTGTTCCACTTTCCGGGCGGCGGCGAGCTGATCGACTCCCCCGGCATCCGTGAATTCGGCCTGGGCCATGTGAGCCGTGCCGATGTTGAAGCGGGCTTTATCGAGTTCAACGACTTGATCGGCACCTGCCGCTTCCGTGACTGCAAACATGACCGCGAGCCGGGTTGCGCCCTGCTCAAGGCACTGGAAGACGGCCGCGTGCAGCAGCAGCGAATGAACAGCTATCGCTCGATCATCGCCAGCTTGCCCGAGACCAGTTACTAAGCAGCAAACCGGTGCCGTGCCATGCCTTGATACACATAAGGCACGGCACGAAACCCCCGACCCCATTGATTAAATCGAGTCAGCCATCAAGAATCCGCTGCAACTGGGCGGCCCATGACGCAAGCCAGCTTGAATTCGATTTTCCCAATGCTCATACTCGCTCCGTCACCAGCGCAAGCTGGCAGGAGTCTGGATCCTTTTCGGGGTTGATCCAGCGGCGCAGAAGGGGCGAAGCAAGCTCCACTGCGTGTCGAATGAAGCCGCCTTCGGGCGGCTTTGCTTTTTCCGGGGAATCAACGATTGCCTCTCTACTACCATCCCAAACAAGGCGATGTTCTTCTGTGCGACTTCACTCGGGGCTTTGTAGCGCCCGAAATGCTGAAGATCCGCAAAGTCGTTGTGATCTCGCCGACTGTCACCCACAGCCGAAAACTGTGCACAGTGGTCCCGATTTCCTCCACAGCGCCTGACATCCAGCACGACTGGCACCATTTATTGCGAACCAATCCGCTGCATACCGATGGCTATAAAGCGCTGTGGGTGAAATGCGACATGATCTACACGGTCAGTTTCGAACGACTGGACAAACTGCACAGAAAGACCAGGACCACTGGGCGAGAGTATTTCGTGCCGCGCTTGGGCGCGGAAGATATGCGAGGCGTGATTGACGGTGTGAAGGCCTACCTCCCGCTCTGATACAACCGACAGAAAAAAGCCCCGAGAACCCGGGGCTTTTTTAATCGTCGAAGCAACCGATTGAGTCTGACGGCCTCATGAACCCGTGGCGGGCAGAGTCGGGTCTTTCATCCCGCCGTCATCAAACAGGTTCAGCTTCTGCCGCAGCTCATGGGCCGGCAACGGCTCCTGCTCCGGCGGCAGTGCGTTCGGGTCTGCCGGCACTTCGCCCGGCGCGCCTTCACCCTGGGTCGGTACCGGTGGCGTCGCAGGCGGGTCACCTTCAATTGCACGCTGGGCCTTTTTGGTCAGCACGACGATATCGATGCGTCGGTTGATCGGATTGAACGGATCCTTGGGATCAAACAGCTGCGAGGAAGCAAACCCCACCACCCGTGCCACTTGCGGGTCCGGATAGCTGCCGGCCACCAGTGCACGACGCGCGGCATTGGCCCGGTTGGCCGAGAGCTCCCAGTTGCCGAAGTCGCCCTGGCCTGCATACGGCTTGGCGTCGGTGTGGCCGCTGATGCTGATCTTGTTCGGCACCGCCTTGATGGTGTCGGCCATGGCCAGCAGGATGTCTTCAAAGTACGGCTTCAAGCGTGCACTGCCGGAATCGAACATCGGCCGGTTGGCGGCGTCCGTGATCTGGATGCGCAAGCCATCCGGGGTGATCTCGAAGGAAATCTGGTCCTTGAACTTCAGCAGTTGCGGGTTTTCCTCAACCTTGGTTTGCAGTTCCTGCAGCAGCAATTCCAGGCGTTCCTGCTCGACCTGTTCGGCCATGCTCTCGACGGTGTCGCGCTCGATCGGGATCTTTTCCTGGGGTGAGTCGGTCTTGATTTCCGGGTTGATGGTGCGCTCTGGCGCCAGTTGCGGCGAACCACCGAGGTCGATCACAAAAGGCGTGCCGCTCTCGGAGAAACCGATGGGGTCCTTGAAGTACCCGGCGATGGCGATCTTCTGTTCCGGCGTGGCAGTGGACATCAGCCACAGCACCAGGAAGAACGCCATCATCGCCGTCGCAAAGTCGGCGAAGGCGATTTTCCAGGCGCCGCCATGGTGCCCCGCAGCGAAGCGCTTGACGCGCTTGATGATGATCGGCTGGTTGTTTTCCATGGCTTAGCGACCGCGAACCGCTTGTTCCAGCTCAGCGAAGCTTGGACGGTGCTTCGGATACAGAACCTTGCGCCCGAACTCCACTGCCAACGATGGCGGCATGCCGGAAGCCGAAGCCACCAGGCAGGCCTTGATGGCTTCGTACAGATTCACTTCTTCCTTGGCATCGTGGGCCAGGGACGTGGCCAGCGGGCCGAAGAAACCGTAGGCCGCGAGAATACCGAAGAAGGTACCTACCAGTGCCGCACCTACGTGCATGCCGATGGCTTTCTGGTCGCCTTCACCGAGGGAGGCCATGGTCACCACGATCCCAAGCACCGCGGCAACAATACCGAAACCGGGCATGCCGTCGGCGATGCCGGTCACGGCGTGGGATGGGTGCTCGAGCTCTTCCTTGAGGCTGAACAGTTCCATGTCGAACAGGCCTTCCAGCTCATGGGGCGCCATGTTGCCGGACGACATGATGCGCAGGTAATCACAGATGTAGGCGGTCATGCGCTCGTCTTTGAGCACGGCCGGGTACTTGGCGAAAATCGGGCTCGCCGCGGCGTCCTCGATGTCGCCTTCGATGGCCATCATGCCTTCGCGGCGGCTCTTGTTGAGGATCTCGTAGATCAGCCCCAGCACTTCCAGGTAGAAGGTGTGGGAGAAGCGCGAGCTGAACATGCCCAGCGACTTCTTGATCACGTGCATCGTCATGTAGCCGGGGTTGGCCTGCAGGAATGCGCCGAACGCCGCACCGCCGATAATCAGCACTTCGAAAGGCTGGATCAGCGCCGCAATCTTGCCGTGGGAAAGGACGTATCCGCCGAGCACGCTCGCGATGACGACGATGATGCCGATAATTTTAGCCATAGGGGATGAGTACTTGCGCCGTCGGGTTCAGGGTCATATTCGCAAGAGTTGAAAACTCTTGTTCTACTTATCGGCAAATCTGCGCCAGACTATAGCCCGTTATGGCGAAAAACCAGTTCGGCCCGTCCCGGGCGTGTTGACCGCAAGTGATGATCGCGCCCCAATCATGGCAAATGAAACGACAGTCCCAACTCAAAAACCCGCCACCCTCGCCGCTTGGATAAAGCGCCTGGACGATGTGCTGTTGCCTGTTCCACAGGCGAGCCACGACCGGGTTTGCAAGGCCATCGGCGACAACCGCAGTTCGTTGCGGGATATTGCAGAGCTGATGCAGAACAGCCCGGCGCTGGTGCTGAGCGTGATGCGCGAGGCCAACAACCAGGCCCACGGCAGCCTCGCGGAGCCGGCAGAAAATCTCGAAGTGGCGATCAATCGCCTCGGCCTCAAGCGCACCGAGGAGCTGCTGCGGCGCCTGCCTTCCGTGCCGCTGAATGAAATCCCCGTGGCCCTGCGCCAGCTGCAGATGATCAGCCAGCACGCGTCGCAACAAGCCAGCGGCCTGTTCGCCAGCCGCCTGGCGCGATTATGGCAAGACATTCACTGGGGCAGCCTGCTGTTCCTTTCGCCGCTGTGGCCGATGGCGATTGCCTATCCCAAGCTGCTGGAAGAATGGGAGCTGCGGGTGATCCACAAGGGTGAATCGGCCCGCACAGTCGAACAGGAGCTGTTCGGCGTACGCCTGCTGGACCTGTGCCTCGGGTTGACCAACACCTGGCGCCTGCCGATCTGGGTATCCCAGGGTTATACGTTACTGCTGACGGAACAACGCTTGCTGGTCAAGGCGCTGAGCATTGCCCGTGAAGACGAGCCGTTGCGCCAACAGCAGTTGCTGGATGCCGACCCGAACCTGCGCCGCTGGCTGAACCAGCCGGCCAACACTGTGCTGTTGGCCAACGGCCTGGCGCTGGCGGCGCAGGAGTCCTGGACCTGCCCGCACACCCAGCGCTGGCAATACCTCACTGCGCTTTACCTTCAACAACCGTTGGCCGAAGTGCAGCAACAGTCCCACCAACACGCGGCGATCAGCGCCCGCAGCACCCTGATGCGCGACCTGTGGCACCCGGCGCTGTCGTTGATCTGGCCATGGGATGTGCAGCGCGTTCACCACGGTTTGCTGCCGGCCCCCCCGCCCACCGCCGAGTCCCTGGCGATCTGGCGCAAGCGCTGCACCGAATTGCTCGTAGAGCCGAGCCGCTTTGCCAATGCCATGCACCTGACCACCTGCGCCAAGGAAGCCCTCGTGGCCTGCGGCATGCAACGGGTGATGCTGCTGATGGCGGACAAAACCTTGAGCACGCTACGTGTGCATCAAGTCGACGGCCTGCCGAAGGACGCCGACCACATGAGCCTCGACGTGGCGCAAAGCACCCTGCTGCAACGCCTGCTGGCCAAGTCCGCCCAGGTGCGCCTCAACCCCGACAACCACGCCCAGTTCTCGGCACTGCTGCCGCCGGAACTGCGCCGCCTGTTCAAGGGCGAACACCTGCTGCTGCGCTCCCTGAGTTGCAATGGCCGGGTGGTGATGCTGATGGTGGCCGACCAGGGCGGCGGGCCGTTCTCGGAAACCACCGTGCAGGCCTTCGGCAAAACCGCCCAATGCATCGAAAAGGCCCTGCACAGCTTTACCAACCGCAGTGCCTGACGCTTGCGCTACAATCGCCCTCCCTTAGCGCCCAATTTTTATGCCCAGGAGACCTCACATGCCTGACTTCTCTGGCTTGCCGCTGGTCATCGAGGCCAGTGACCTGCTCGGTCGCCTCGATGCCGAACACCTGATCCTGGTGGACCTCACCAGCGCTGCGCGTTACGCCGAAGGGCATATCCCCGGCGCACGTTTCGTTGATCCAAAACGCACTCAACTGGGCCAGCCACCAGCGCCGGGCCTGCTGCCGGGCAAGGCCGATCTTGAAAAGCTGTTCGGCGAACTGGGCCACACCCCGGATGCCACTTACGTGGTGTATGACGACGAAGGCGGTGGCTGGGCCGGGCGATTCATCTGGATGCTCGACGTCATCGGCCACAAGAAGTACCACTACCTCGACGGCGGCCTGCTGGCGTGGCTGGAAGAAAAACACCCAGTGTCCACCGAGGTACCGGCCAGCGCCGGCGGCCCGGTCAGCCTGACGTTGCATGAAGAACCCACCGCCACCCGCGAATACCTGCAAAGCCGTCTCGGCGCTGCCGACCTCGGCATCTGGGACGCCCGTGGCCCGCTGGAATACTCCGGCGAGAAAGTCCTCGCGGCCAAGGGTGGACACATCCCGGGCGCGGTGAACTTCGAATGGACCGCCGGCATGGACAAGGCACGCCAACTGCGCATCCGCCGCGACATGCCGCAGATCCTCGAAGACCTCGGGCTGACCCGCGACAAAGAAATCATCACCCACTGCCAGACTCACCATCGTTCTGGCTTCACCTACCTGGTGGCCAAGGCGCTCGGTTATCCGCGAGTCAAAGGTTATGCCGGTTCCTGGGGCGAATGGGGCAACCACCCCGACACCCCCGTTGAGATTTAAGGTTTAAGGACAGTTAATGAAAAAGCAGTTGTTCATCCTCAGCCAGTACTTGCTGCCCCACCACCTGCTGTCGCGTCTGGCCGGTTGCATTGCCGAATGCCGCGTGCGCTGGTTCAAGAATGCGTTCACCAGCTGGTTTGCCAAGCGTTATCAAGTGGACATGTCCCAGGCCCTGGTTGAAGACGTGACCGCTTACGAGCACTTCAACGCCTTCTTCACCCGCGCACTGAAAGACGGTGCACGCCCGCTGGATCAGACCCCAGGCGCGGTGTTGAGCCCGGCCGATGGCGCGGTCAGCCAGTTGGGCCCGATTGAACATGGCCGGGTGTTCCAGGCCAAGGGCCACAGCTTCAGCGTGCTGGAATTGCTGGGCGGCGATGCGGCGGTGGCTGCGCCGTTCATGGGCGGCGATTTCGCCACTGTTTACCTGTCGCCGAAGGACTACCACCGGGTGCATATGCCATTGGCCGGCACCCTGCGGGAAATGGTTTATATCCCTGGCCGAATCTTCTCGGTGAACCAGACCACGGCCGAAAATGTGCCGGAACTGTTTGCGCGTAACGAGCGTGTTGCCTGCATCTTCGACACCGAACGCGGCCCGATGGCCGTGGTGCTGGTTGGCGCGATGATCGTGGCGTCGATTGAAACGGTTTGGGCAGGCTTGGTAACGCCGCCAAAACGCGAGCTGAAAACCTTCCGTTATGACGAAGCTGCCCGTGGGCCGATCCACCTGGAAAAAGGTGCGGAACTGGGGCGCTTCAAGCTGGGTTCGACGGCAATCGTGCTGTTTGGGCCGGACCAGGTTCAATGGTCGGAAGCACTGCAGGCGGGGACGCCGGTGCAGATGGGCCAGGGCATGGGTTTGCCGAAAGCCTGACTCAAGGCGATTGAAGATCAAAATGTGGGAGCTGGCTTGCCTGCGATAGCATCGGCGCGGTCCCTCTGAAAGAACGAGGCGCCTGCATCGCGGGCAAGCCCGACTCCCACATTGATCCGGTTCAGACCTTAAGCTTTGTGTCGTTTACAGTTGACCGTCGCGGTCGCGAAAGCCCAACAGGTACAACACGCCATCCAGCCCTAAAGTCGAAATCGCCTGCTTGGCCGATTGCTTGACCAGCGGCTTGGCCCGGAACGCCACACCCAACCCGGCAATCGCCAGCATCGGCAAGTCATTTGCCCCGTCGCCGACCGCAATGGTCTGCTCCAGACGCAACCCTTCCTTGTGTGCCAATTCCCGCAACAGGTCAGCCTTACGCTGTGCGTCGACAATCGGCTCCACGGCCACGCCCGTCACCTTGCCGTCTACCACTTCCAGCTCGTTGGCGAACACATAGTCGATACCCAGCTTGGCCTGCAATTGCTTGGCGAAGTAAGTGAAACCGCCCGACAGGATCGCGGTCTTGTAGCCCAGGCGCTTGAGTTCGGCGAACAGGGTTTCGGCGCCTTCGGTCAGGCGCAGCGAGGCGCCGATGGAGTCCAGTACGCTCACATCCAGGCCCTTGAGCAGCGCCAGGCGCTCCTTGAAGCTGGCACGGAAATCCAGCTCACCGGCCATGGCACGCTCGGTGATTTCCGAGACTTGCTCACCTACACCGGCAGCCTTGGCCAATTCGTCGATGACTTCGGCTTCGATCAGCGTCGAGTCCATGTCGAACACCGCCAGGCGGCGATTGCGGCGGAACAGCGAGTCTTCCTGGAAGGCGATATCGACATTCAGCTCCTGGGCAACGCTCAGGAATTCGGCACGCAGGGCCTGAGGATCTGCCGGCTCACCGCGTACGGAGAACTCAATGCAGCCCTTGCCCTTGTCCGCCGGCGTGTCCAACGGCATACGACCCGACAGACGGTCAATGTGGTCGATATTCAAACCGTACTGAGCCGTGATCGAACTGACACGCTGCAATTGCTCGGCCGTCACCTTGCGGGTCAACAGGGTCACGATGTGGCGTTTTTTGCCCTGGCCGGCCACCCAGCTCTGGTAATGCTCTTCGGACACCGGGGTGAAACGCACCTGCTGATCGAGCTTATACGCCGTAAACAGGATGTCCTTGAGCACGGACGAGGCTTGCTCGGTGCTGGGAATTTCCACCAGGATGCCGAACGACAGCGTGTCGTGAATCACTGCCTGGCCGATGTCGAGAATGTTCACACCACCCTGGGCCAGAACACCGGTAATGGCTGCGGTGAGACCCGGACGGTCCTCACCTGTGATGTTAATCAGGACAATTTCGCGCAAAGCGCACCCCCGAGCTGGAAAAAAACCGCATTCTACCCACTTTCAGTGACCATCGGGCACAGCCAGCGCTTTGCCGGTCTTGGGCCTGTCGCTATACTGCGCGTCAACTTCACGGACTAAAGAGCCGAGCTTAAGTGAACCGGCCCACGCCAGTAAAAACCGATAACTTCTTCCTGCTGATCTTCCGGGCACTGCGCCACCGCCGTGTACCGATCGCATTACGCATCGCCAGCCATAACGTGATCCTGGTCGCCCTGGCCCTGGTCATCTACGCCTGCGTGATGGGTTTGCAGTTCAAGCAGGCCATGCACGAGCAAGCCGACGCTTTGGGCGAGAGCCTGACCACCCAGACCGCCACCTCGGCGACTGAGTTGTTGGTGTCCAACGACATCCTCAGCCTCAACGTGCTGCTCAACAACCTGACCAAGAACCCGCTGGTGGCCCACGCCGCTATCTATAGCGTGGACAACCGGATCATGGCCGAAGCCGGGCAACGCCCGAAAAACGGCCTGCTGGGTGAAGCCGAAGGCCTGTACCAGAGCAATATCACGTTTCAGGACGTGAAGGCCGGCCAACTGCGCATCAGCCTGGACATGCAACAGTTCCAGCAGCCGATGACCATCAGCCTGCAAAGCATGGGTATCTTGAGTGCGATCCTGCTGGCACTGTCCCTGGCCTTGAGCCTGCGCCTGGGCCGGCATATCTCCACGCCACTGATGCAACTGCGCATCTGGCTGCGGGATATCGATGAACACACCCCGGCCACCGACCGCCAGGACGAAATCGGCGACCTCGCCCGCCAACTGCACACCAGCTTCGCGCCGGAGCCCGTAGTGCCCGAGGTTGAACCCGAGCCCGAGTTCGACGACACCGACTACGAAGACGACGAGCCCGAGTTTGAAGTGCGCAACCTGCGGGACCCGAGCTTCGACGAGTCTGCGCCGGTAGCGGCCCAAAAGCCGGCGACCCGTCATGTGATCAAGGCAGAAGAAGACGAACTGGACGAAGAAGACCCGTTCGCCGATCTTCGCGATACTTCAGTGCCAACCGCTCCTGCTATGCAGCCTGCTCCGGTGCGCAGCACCCAGCCCCAGCACAGCGCCGTATTGGCCGTGCAACTGGGCGCACAGGATCAACTGCGTCGCTTGCCGCGGGCACGCCTGACCGAGCTGCTGGAACGTTATCGTGACTGCCTCGACCAGGCGGCCTCGCTGTATCAGAGCGAACTGCACACCCTGAACGACGGCAGCACCTTGATGCTGTTCCACAGCGAAGACAGCGGCGAAGACTACCTGACCAACGCCATCTGCTGCGGTGAACTGCTGCGGGCCCTGGGCCATGCGCTGCAAATCGAAGTGGCCGACAGCGGCATCACCCTGCAACTGCAATTGGGCTTGACGGTGGGCGACGATCTGTATGGCATGAGCCAGATCGATCTGCTCCTGACCGAGATTGCCCAGGATGCGCTGGCCTTGTCGCAACACAGCCGCAACCTGCTGCTGGTGGAACGCAAGATCAGTGACGACGTGCTGATTCGCCAGCGTGCGCGGATCCGCCCGATTGCCAGCCCTGAAGGTGCGTGCTGTGTGGAGCGGTTGATGGAGCCTTACCCGTCGATGCTTGAGCGCCAGCTGGCGCGGATGCATGAGACGCGGGCGAAGAACTAAAGAACAACGCAAATCAATGTGGGAGCGGGCTTGCTCGCGAAAGCGGCCTGTCAGTCAGCCTATGTATCGACTGATCCGCCGCCTTCGCGAGCAAGCCCGCTCCCACATTAGATCTGCGTACCGCTCAAATCCCGCACAAACAAAAGGCCCGCTCATCAGCGGGCCTTTTTGTTGGTCTGTATTCAGGTCAGAACCTGAACACTTCCATATCGGTGCGAATCGGCACGGCCATCGGCATCTTCGGCTTCTCTGGTGCCGCAGCCTTGGGCTGCGCCGGGGCCTGTTTGCGTGGCGCTTCTGCCACCGCTGGCTGATTGGCCAATGGCTTGAGGGCCACCGACAGCTGGTCAGCCAAACGTTGCAGCAACACACCCTGGGCCTGGACCTGGGACGCGGTGCTGCCGCTGTGCTCTTCCTGCAAGTGCACGATGCGGTTATCCCGCACCTGGCCACGACGGTCGATCAAGCGCCATTGCGCGTCGAGGATAGCGGGCTGCGAAACGCCCGAGTCCAGTCGCGTAATGGTCAGCAGCACCTGTACGTCCGGGGCAAAACCCAACGGCGCCGGCGCCAATACCACACGCTGGCTGTCCAGGTGGCCAGCCACCTGGCGCAACATCAACTGATTGATGTCGGACGAAAGGCTACCGGCCCAGCGGCCATCGGTGGAACCTTGCAGGCTGCCGTCGTTCTGACGTTGCAGCAGGGTTTCACGTTGCAGATAGTCGGCCACTACAACAGGGCCAAGCAATACAGCCATGCCGGCACTTTGTGCAGGCTGAGCCGGACTTCCACTGTCCAGCTGATACAGCGACACCGGTTGGTGTGTGCTGCAACCCGCCAGGCCCAAAAGGCCAGCGAGCAACAAAAATAAAGGAAGGCGCGGAGCAGTCATCATCCCATCCAGGTGGCTGCCACAAGGCGAACCACAATGTAATACTCAAAAATAACCTGTACGCGCTCAGCCACGCCGGCGCTGGAAAGGCCATATCATCCGTGAATATGCGCCATGACTCCAGCGCGAAAGCGTCGATCTACGGGTTAAATCGTAGATCGGGCGCTCTATATCGCCTTAAACGGGCGTTTCCACCAGTAAAGCGTCCACTCGCTGGAAGCCGCGCGGCAGTTTATTGCCACGACGACCCCGCTCACCCTTGTAGTGCTCGAGGTCGTCAGGGCGCAGTGACAACGTGCGCTTGCCGGCCTGCAACACCAGGGTCGAGCCTTCCGGGATCACGGCGATGTCGGTCACGTACTCTTCGCGACTGGCCACCCGCTCCCCGGGAATACCAATGATCTTGTTGCCCTTGCCTTTGCCCAACTGCGGCAAATCGCTGATCTTGAACACCAGCAGGCGCCCTTCGGTCGTCACCGACGCCAGCCAGTTGCCTTCACGGTCTTCCACCGGACGCGGCAGGATCACCTTGGCGTTGTTCGGCAGGCTCAACAACGCCTTGCCCGCCTTGTTCTTGGCCTGCAGGTCTTCACCCTTGACCACGAACCCATAGCCCGCATCGGAGGCGATGACGTACAGCGAATCATCGTCCGGCAGCAGCACGCATTCAAAATTCGCACCCGGTGGCGGTGTCAGGCGCCCGGTCAACGGTTCGCCCTGCCCCCGCGCCGATGGCAACGTGTGCGCCGGCACCGAATAACTGCGACCGGTGGAGTCGATAAACACCGCAAACTGGTTGGAACGCCCCGCCGCCGCGGTTTTGAAACCGTCGCCAGCCTTGTAAGACAGGCCGGTGGCGTCAATATCATGCCCTTTGGCTGAGCGAACCCAACCCTTTTCCGACAGAACGACGGTAATTTTCTCGTTGGGCAGCAACTCGGTTTCGGTCAGGGCCTTGGCTTCGGCGCGTTCGACAATCGGCGAGCGGCGGTCGTCGCCATAGGTTTCGGCGTCCTTGATCAGCTCGGTGCGCACCAGCTTCTTCAGCTTGGCCTCGCTGCCCAGCAGGGCCTGGAGCTTGGCTTGTTCCTTGAGCAGCGCGTCCTGTTCGTCCCGCAGCTTCATCTCTTCCAGTCGCGCCAACTGACGCAGACGGGTGTCGAGGATGTAGTCGGCCTGGATTTCGCTGAGTTCGAAGCGCGCGATCAGCTCGGCCTTCGGGTGCTCGGCGGTACGGATGATATGGATCACTTCATCCAGGTTGAGGTAAGCGATCAGCAAGCCGTCCAACAGGTGCAGGCGGCGTTCGACCTTGTCCAGGCGGAATTGCAGGCGGCGACGCACGGTCTGCACCCGGAATTCCAGCCATTCCACCAGCAAAGCCCGCAGGTTCTTCAACTGCGGCTTGCCGTCCAGGCCAATGATGTTGATGTTGACCCGATAGCTGGACTCCAGCTCGGTGCTGGCGAACAGATGCTGCATCAGCACTTCATGGTCGACCCGGCTGTTGGTCGGGATGATCACGATGCGGCACGGGTTTTCGTGGTCGGACTCGTCACGCAGGTCGGCGACTTGCGGCAGCTTCGACGGCTTGGCCTGCATCAGCGCGGCAATCTGCTCCAGCACCTTGGCCCCGGATACCTGATGCGGCAGCGCGGTGACGATGATGTCGCCGTCTTCGATGTGGTACACGGCGCGCATGCGCACCGAGCCTTTACCGGTCTGGTAGATTTTCAGCAGGTCGGCGCGAGGCGTGATGATTTCTGCTTCGGTCGGGTAATCCGGGCCCTGGATATGCTCGCAGAGCTGTTCGACCGTAGCCTTCGGCTCATCCAGCAGGCGCACGCAGGCGCTGGCCACTTCCCGCAGGTTGTGGGGCGGTACGTCAGTGGCCATGCCCACGGCGATACCCGTGGTGCCATTGAGCAGGATATTCGGCAAACGTGCCGGCAACACCAGCGGCTCGTCGAGGGTGCCGTCAAAGTTCGGGCCCCAGTTGGCCGTGCCCTGGCCCAGTTCGCTGAGCAGCACTTCCGAATATCGCGACAGACGCGCTTCGGTGTAACGCATGGCGGCGAAGGACTTCGGATCATCCGGCGCACCCCAGTTACCCTGGCCGTCCACCAGCGTGTAGCGGTAGCTGAACGGCTGGGCCATCAGCACCATGGCTTCGTAGCACGCCGAGTCGCCGTGAGGGTGGAATTTACCGAGCACGTCACCGACGGTACGCGCCGACTTCTTGTGCTTGGAGTCAGCGTCCAGGCCCAACTCACTCATCGCATAGATAATGCGCCGCTGTACGGGCTTCAGGCCGTCGCCGATATGCGGCAAGGCACGGTCCATGATCACGTACATGGAGTAGTTGAGGTAGGCATTTTCGGTGAAGTCAGCCAGCGACCGGCGTTCAACGCCATCTAAGCTGTCTGCAAGGATGTCACTCATGCGGGCCTCATCATTGTTTGGTCTGGCGCAGCAGCAAAGTGCCGCTGCGCTGGGTAAATTCAAGTTGTTTCAATGCACTCATGCCCAGCAATACCTGTTCATCGCCCAAACCCGGTACCACGATGGCGCGCACGTCCCGAAGGACGATATCGCCCAGTTGCAGGCGGCCCAACTCGGTCCGAAAGCCCTGGGTTCGCCCGTTGGCCGTACTCACGCCAACCGGCATGCCGCGTTCAAGCCCGAGACGGTCGGCCAATTCAGCCGGAACCGCCACGTCGGTGGCCCCGGTGTCGAGCATGAACTGCACCGGCTTGCCGTTGATCTGGCCAGTGGCGACAAAATGCCCTTGGCCGTTGCCCAGCAGTTTTACTTCGATATAACCCTCGTGCTGCTCCGAGGTCACCACGGCATTGGGGTTTTCCTGTCGCGCTTCCCACTGCCCAAAAAATCGTGTCGCCAAAAACAGGCCGGCGCCCCACGCGACGAACATCAACACACGCCCGGCGCGCTTGCCGGGTGGTTGCGCACTCATGGCTTGGCGCTCCAGCCACCCGCAGGGGCGGCGAAACGATAGACCACCGGCCGCTTTTCGCCATCGGCGCGGGCACCGAAGTTATTGTCGATGCCGATCCAGGCACCGTCAGCGTCCACCACCAAGGCTTCGGCCAATCCATAGGCCTGGGCATAACGCCGATTCGGCGTCAGCGCTTCATCGGCAAACGACCAGCACAACTCCACCTGGGCCGTGACCGCATCCCGGCGACACACCTGAAACGCATTGCGCTCCAGGGTAAACAGCTTGCCATTGAACAGCGCCAGGTCGGCAAAGTCCTTGGACACCGCCTTGGCGCCCGGAAACTGCGCCGGCTGCATCTCCTGGCCGGCCTCGCTCAGCAATACACAAGGGCCGTCACAATCCCAGAGGGTTTGCGGGCGCTTGATGGAGATCAACCCGCGCCGCTCACGCTCTGCTGCGAGCCAGATTTGATTGCCTTCCGGGTTCACCACGATGCCTTCAAACAGCGCGTTGAAGTGCAGCAACATGCCACTGGCCCGAGCTTCGCGAACCATGCCCGGGGCGATCTTCAGCCACTCCGTTTCACCGTGTTCTGAGGAGAAAGGCACCCTGAGAACCGCCGCGTGGGCTTCGCTGACAATGTAACGGTTACCCGCCGCATCGCAGCTGATGCCTTCAAAATCCAGATCACCACCGCGAATCAACGAAGCCGCCTTGGTGCGTGAGCGCAGGCCAAAGGGCAAACCCGACGCCGGCACCGGCGGCACATCAATCCCGTATGTCTCTGCTTTCCAGACGTCACCGGCGGTATCGAGCCGGTAGATCTGGTCGTCATCGCGATCGGAGACTGTCCACAATTCGCTACCGCATAAGGCCAGGCCCGACAGGTTACCGCCGCGCATGCCTTCCACCGGGTGTTCCGCCAACAGCTTCAGCTCAGCCACGGGCGCCGCGACCACCGAGGTGGTCGCCAACCCGCTCAACAACAGAATCGCCAGGGCGAAACTGCTGCGCATCAGCCCAGAACCTCGGCCAGGTTGCCCTTGGACTCCAGCCAGTTCTTGCGATCCGGCGCGCGTTTCTTCGCCAGCAACATGTCCATCATTTCCGAGGTGGCGGCGAAATCTTCCAGGGTCAACTGCACCAGGCGCCGAGTGTTCGGGTCCATGGTGGTTTCCCGCAGCTGCGGCGGGTTCATCTCACCCAGGCCCTTGAATCGGGTGACCTGCGGCTTGCCGCGTTTCTTCTCGGCCACCAGGCGGTCGAGAATGCCATCGCGCTCGGCTTCGTCCAGGGCGTAGAAAATCTCTTTGCCCAGGTCGATGCGGTACAGCGGCGGCATGGCGACGTAGACGTGACCCGCATCCACCAACGGGCGGAAGTGCTGGACGAACAGCGCGCACAGCAAGGTCGCAATGTGCAAGCCGTCGGAGTCGGCGTCGGCGAGGATGCAGATCTTGCCGTAGCGCAGCTGACTCATGTCCGCCGCGCCCGGGTCGACACCGATGGCCACGGCAATGTTGTGCACTTCCTGGCTGGCCAGCACTTCACTGCCATCGACTTCCCAGGTGTTTAGGATCTTGCCGCGCAGGGGCAGGATCGCCTGGAATTCCTTGTCCCGCGCTTGCTTGGCGGAACCGCCGGCAGAATCACCTTCCACCAGGAACAGCTCGGAGCGCATCGGGTCTTGCCCGGCGCAGTCCGCCAGCTTGCCCGGCAGTGCCGGCCCCTGGGTAATGCGCTTGCGTTCGACTTTCTTGCTGGCCTTCAGGCGACGGCCGGCGTTGTTGATCGCCAGCTCCGCCAGGGCCAGGCCCAATTCAGGGTGTTCGTTGAGCCACAGGCTGAAAGCGTCCTTGACCACACCGGAGACAAACGCCGCTGCCTCACGGGACGACAGGCGCTCCTTGGTCTGGCCGGAGAATTGCGGCTCCTGCATTTTCATCGACAGGACGAACGCGATCCGCTCCCAGACGTCTTCCGGCGCCAGCTTCACGCCGCGCGGCAGCAGGCTGCGGTATTCGCAGAATTCGCGCATGGCATCCAGCAAGCCCTGGCGCAAACCGTTGACGTGGGTACCGCCCTGGGCCGTCGGGATCAGGTTGACGTAGCTTTCCTGGACGCTGTCGCCACCTTCCGGCAGCCACAACAAGGCCCAGTCCACGGCTTCTTTATTACCCGCCAGGCTGCCGCAGAACGGCTCGTTCGGCAGGCGCTCGAATTCGCTGACAGAGTCTTCCAGGTAGGACCGCAGGCCGTCTTCGTAATGCCACTCGACCTTTTCGCCGGTGCCTTTGTCTTCAAAGCTGACCAGCAGGCCCGGGCACAGAACAGCCTTGGCCTTGAGCACATGCTTGAGGCGGCTGATGGAGAATTTGGGTGAATCGAAGTATTTCGGGTCCGGCGCGAAGTACACGCTGGTGCCGGTGTTGCGCTTGCCGACGGTGCCGATCACTTCCAGGTCGGTGGCCTTGTAGCCATCGGCGAAAGTCATCTGATACTCGTTGCCGTCGCGCTTGACCTTGACCCGTACGTGGTTCGACAGGGCGTTGACCACGGAAATACCCACACCGTGCAAGCCACCGGAGAACTGGTAGTTCTTGTTGGAGAACTTGCCGCCGGCGTGCAGCTTGGTGAGGATCAGCTCGACGCCCGACACACCCTCTTCCGGGTGAATGTCCACCGGCATGCCACGACCGTCGTCGGACACTTCCAGGGAATGGTCGGCGTGAAGGATGACTTGTACCGACTTGGCGTGCCCGGCCAAGGCTTCGTCGACGCTGTTGTCGATGACTTCCTGGGCAAGGTGGTTCGGCCGACTGGTGTCGGTGTACATGCCGGGGCGTTTGCGCACCGGGTCGAGGCCCGAGAGGACTTCGATGGCGTCGGCGTTATAAGAGCTAGCGCTGGGAGTGGCCATGGGGTCTCGTCGTGAGTCGTTCGATTAAAAAGTAACCTGCGGTTTCACAATGCGGTGAAATCGAAGGATTGGTACTGATCGGAGCCTATGCCGGCAAAACTCAACAGCGCCGGTAACTGTTGGGCGAAGCCCTGGTAACCGTGATCGCCACCGGCCTGGATGCGCAAGGCACAGGCCCGGTAATACTGCTGGGCGAGGCGATAATCCAGTGTTTCATCGCCGGTCTGCAACCACACCTGATAACGCTGGGCGTCCTGGGGCGCCGGCACTTCCAGCTCGGCCAGGGCCGCGACGTGGTCGTGGGTCAGCTCCCAGGTCTCATCGGTGTAGAGGTTCTTCTGGGTGCCCAGGTAACCGTCGAACATCCGATGAGGGCTGACTGCCGGGTTGACCAGCAAGGCGTTGAGGCCATGGCGTTCGGCAAGATGGGTTGCATAGTAGCCGCCGAGTGAGCTGCCTACCAGCAGTGGCCTTCCGAGGTCACGGATAGCCGCCTCCAACTGGGGGATCGCCTGGCGGGGGTGGTGATGCAGGGCCGGCACGCGCAGTTGGTCGGCCAGACCGAGGCTGTCCATCACGGTGATCAACTGGCTGGCCTTGTTGGAGGCTGGTGCGCTGTTGAAACCGTGGATATACAAGATCGATGCGGACATTCCGGGTCCTCTGTGGGTCTGCCAAAGAGGCGCAGTTTACAGGGAAATCTCAGTAGCCGTTGCTACCGTAATCCACCTGAAACGCGAAGCCCTGCACCCGCTCCACACCGGTTTCCAACCGCCCGTCGGCATGCAACCGCAGCCAGCGATACCCGGGTGCCTGCTCACTCACGCTGAAATCCTCACTCCCGGGAGCGAACTGAATACAGGTAGAAGGCGAAGCCAACAAACGCACCCCATTGCGTTCCCGGTCAATTTCCTGATGCACATGCCCCCAAAGCACCGCCCGCACCTGCGGAAACCGATCCAGCACCGCAAACAACGCCTCAGGATTGCGCAAACCGATGGGCTCCATCCAAGCGCACCCAATCGACACCGGATGATGGTGAAAACACACCAGATGATGCCGAGCGGGCGCCTCACTCAACGACTGCGCCAGCAATTGCAGCTGCTGATCCTGCAAATACCCCGGCACCGAACCCGGCACCGCCGAGTCCAGCAGGGTAATCCGCCAGTTACCCACATCCACCACCGGTTCCAGCAACGCGCTGTTGACCGCCGCCTGCTGCATCACCTGCGGCTCATCGTGATTCCCCGGGATCCAGCGCGCCGGCGCCTGAATCTGCCGCGTCATGTCACGAAACGCCTGATACGACTCCAGCGTACCGTCCTGGGACAAATCCCCGGTGGCCAGCACCAGATCAATCTGCGGCTGCTGCACCAACACCGTGTCGATCACCCGTTGCAGGCTCTCGCGGGTATTCATGCCCAGCAGGCCGCCGTCCGCCTCGGCAAACAGGTGACTGTCGGACAACTGCACCAGCAACGCCGAAGCGTCAGGGTTCAAGGCGGATACGCTCGGCAAGGCGTTCTCCCAGGGCGTGATCACAGGAATGGACATTTGAGGCGATTATGCTGGGGCAGGACACAAAGAGGAAACCCGTGAAGCGGACGCAGTTCACATCTATCGAACGACTTCGAACTCGTGGCCCAGGGCCAGGCAGTGACTCAACCATTCACCGAGGAACACATTGAGCTGTGCTTTCTCATCGGGTTGGTGCATGAACACGTTGGGGTAAGGATAGATGCTGCGAAAGCGTCGTGCATGTTCGGCGCTGATCACTTCGGCCATGCGTGCGTCGTGGTACACCTGCACTTCCAGCTGCGGCACCGGCAGCCACGGCAGGCTGTGCTCCTGACGCACCCGCAAAGTGGTGGTGTACGGGCAGTTCACGATCACTTCCAGGGTCAGCACGCCGAGCATCTGGTCGCCGTGGGTCACGGCAATGCGCCGCGCCTCGGGGGTGTGGCGCATGTCTGGCAGCAGCCGCATCAGCCGTGCATAGTTGGCCTCGCAGGCTGCTTGCAGCCCGATCAGGTCAACCCGATATCGCTCCCGTGCCTTTACTGCCATAACCCCCTCACTTCCGCGCGATTAAGCGCAAGCCATTGCAGGGCAATAATGCTCGCTGCGTTGGAAATTTTACCGTCACGTACCGCCTGCAGGGCGTCTTCAAAGGCCCAGACGGTGACGCGGATATCTTCGGCTTCCTCTTCCAGTCCATGGACGCCACCGGCCCCGGCGCTTTCGCAACGGCCCAGGAACAAGTGGACAAATTCGGTGCTGCCACCCGGCGACGGAAAGTACTTGGTGATCGGCCAGAGTGCGGAGAATGTAAGGCCAGCTTCCTCCTCGGCTTCGCGGTGTGCAACCTCCTCCGGTTGCTCATCCTTGTCGATCAGGCCAGCGACCATTTCGATCAGCCACGGGTTGTCGGTACGCCCCATGGCGCCGACGCGAAACTGCTCGATCAGCACCACTTCATCGCGCTGCGGGTCGTAGGGCAGTACACACACGGCGTCATGACGCACAAAGACTTCGCGATTGAGTTCACGGCTCATGCCGCCATCAAACTTCTCGTGCCGCAGTTTCAGCCGATCCAGTTTGTAGAAGCCCTTGTAGGCATTGTCGCGCTGAACAATCTCGACCTTGCTCGGCGTCGATTTCGCTGTGTCCGTCATATCAACCCTCGTTTATTGCCTTGCGGTATCGAGGCGGCCTCGACATCGCGCCATCCTAACGCGCTCGTGCCCCTTGATGCAGCCCCTTTCCGGTTGCCGGGATAGACGGCGGGCGTCAAACTCACTCTAATCAGCTTAGTGGCGAACTGACTGCCTTGTCGGGAGTCGAAGCTCCACATTTTCACCTTTCCTCGATTTATGAAGGACACACATGTCGCTTTTAAAAATCGCCTCCGTGGCCTGTATCGCCTTGACCCTGGGTGCTTGCCAGAGCCTGTTCCAACCGGCCTACCTGAAGCCGCTGGACACCACCGCCGACGCCTCCGAGCAGATCAAACCCGGCTGCAGCAGTCCGGATTGCCCGCTGGTAAATATCGACACCGTGCACTTCCCGTCCGAGCCGCAGTTGGACCAGATCATCGAACAGCGCCTGCTGCAGATGGCCCGCACTTCACCTGGCCAGGCCATGCCCGCCACCCTGAACGCCTACCGCGACAAGTTCTTGCGTGAGTCCCCGGACCGCAACAGCATGTACTTGCAGGCCAAGGTACGTGAGCAGCATGACGGACTGGTGATCATCGAAGTGTCCAGCTACCTGGACACCGGCACCGCCCACGGCGAGCCGGGCCGCGGCTTCATCAACTATTCACGCCTGCTGCACAAAGAGCTGAGCCTGACCGACATGCTGTTGCCGGGCCAGGAAGATGCATTCTGGAAGACCGCGAAAGTCGCCCACAACAACTGGCTGATCAACTCGCAGATGGACCGTGACCCGGAGTTCGTGAAGAACTGGCCGTTCCAGAAGACCCCGAATGTGGCGCTGACCAGCAATGGCGTGGTGCTCAAGTACAACGTGACCACCATCGCGCCGTACGCATTGGGGCTGATCGAAATGACCATCCCCTATGCGCGCCTCACCGGCGTGATCAAGCCTGAGCTGGTGCCCGCACGCCACTGAAGGCCCGGCCCAGAATGAAGTGCAACAGCCCTGCCAGCACCAGCGCCGGCAGGGTCGCGCCGACATCAGGGTACAGATTCGCCAACAGGTGATAGGTGCTGATCCCTCCAAGCCACGCCAGCAGTGCCGGCCAGCGCAGGTTGGCGGCAACACCATGGCCACGACGGCGCAGGATGAAGTGATCCACCAGCACCACGCCGAACAGCGGCGCGAACACCGAGCCGATCAGCAGCAGGAAGTTCTGGTACTGCGCCAACGGTGCAAAGCAGGCGATCAGCGTGCAGATAACGCCAATGGCCAATGCCAGGTGCTCGACTTTCAAGCGCAACAGAATCCCGCTGGACACCGCCGCCGAGTGAATATCGGCGAACGCGTTTTCTGATTCATCCAACAGGATCAGCAGCAGAGGAATCCCCAGGCCGGCTCCGGCCAATGCCAGCAGCAACGCATTCACTTCACCGCTCGGCGCAAACGCCAGGGTGTAGGCCACGCCAAGGCTCATCAGCCAGAAGTTACCGATGAAGAAACCCAGTGCCGTGCCGCCGAACACGTTTTTCGCGCGTTTGCCGAAACGTGAGTAGTCGGCAATCAGTGGCAGCCAGGACAGCGGCATGGCAATCGCGATATCGAAGCCAACGGCAAACGGCATCGAACCGTCACCAGCCTGGGCCCAGAGTGCGGCCAGGTCGGCTTTGGCGAACAGGTTCCAGGTCAGCCAAAGGCAGGCGGCCAGCAGCAGCCAGATGCCCCACTTGCGCAGGATCTGCCGCACGAAGGTCAGCGGACCGCTGACGGCAAGCAAGGTCGCGAGGGCGCCGAATACCAGGGTCCAGAACAATGGGCTGGTCAGCAGGCTGCCTTCGCTGAACGCGCGGGCGCCCAACAGGCTGGCGGCGTCGCGCATCACGATGATTTCGAATGAGCCCCAGCCGATCAGCTGCAGCAGGTTCAGCAGCGCCGGCAGGCTTGCGCCCTTGGTGCCGAGGCTGAGTTTCAGGGCGGCCATGGATGACAGGCCGGTATCGCTGCCGATCACGCCGACGGCGGCCAGCAACAGCACGCCGACCAAAGTGCCGAGGAAAATTGCCAGTAAGGAACCGGAGAGGCCCAGGCCCGGCGCCAACAGTGCACCGGTTTGCAGGACCATCAGGCCGATGCCCAGGGAGAACCACAGGGAAAAGAGATCGCGGGCGCCGAAGACGCGTTTGTCGGTGGGCACCGCGATGTCTGGGGAATAGGTGCTGGGTTGAATGCTCAAGGGTGTTATCTCAGAGGGACACTATTATTTGAATCAGCAAAGTCCCCTGTGGCGAGGGAGCTTGCTCCCGCTGGGCGGCGAAGCCGCCCCAAAACCTGCAACCGATGAGTGTCAGTCAAGACACCGATCCAGATTCCGGGAGCGCTGCGCACTCCAGCGGGAGCAAGCTCCCTCGCCACAGGTTCTGATTCAGACCTTTTTGTACAGCTGGCTACCTTCCTGCTTGAACCGCTCCGCCTGCTCCGCCAGTCCCTTGGCCACGTCCACATCCACCGCTTCAATGCGCTGGTTGGCCGCGTACTCACGCACTTCCTGGGTGATCTTCATCGAGCAGAATTTCGGCCCGCACATCGAGCAGAAATGCGCGACCTTGGCCGAGTCCTTCGGCAAGGTTTCGTCGTGGTACGAACGCGCCGTGTCCGGGTCCAGGCCCAGGTTGAACTGGTCTTCCCAGCGGAATTCAAAGCGCGCCTTGCTCAACGCGTTGTCACGAATCTGCGCCCCCGGATGCCCCTTGGCCAAGTCCGCCGCATGGGCCGCGATCTTGTAGGTGATGATCCCGGTCTTCACATCGTCCTTGTTCGGCAGGCCCAAATGCTCCTTCGGCGTGACGTAGCAGAGCATCGCGCAACCGAACCAGCCGATCATCGCCGCCCCGATGCCCGAGGTGATGTGGTCATAACCCGGGGCGATGTCGGTGGTCAGCGGACCGAGGGTGTAGAACGGCGCTTCGTCGCAGCACTCCAGCTGCTTGTCCATGTTCTCCTTGATCAACTGCATCGGCACGTGGCCCGGGCCTTCGATCATGGTTTGCACGTCGTGCTTCCAGGCAATCTTGGTCAACTCGCCGAGGGTTTCCAGCTCGCCGAATTGCGCGGCGTCGTTGGCGTCGGCAATCGAGCCCGGGCGCAGGCCGTCTCCCAGGGAGAAGCTGACGTCGTAGGCCTTCATGATTTCGCAGATTTCGTCGAAATGGGTGTAGGTGAAGTTCTCTTTGTGGTGCGCCAGGCACCACTTGGCCATGATCGAACCACCACGGGACACGATGCCGGTGACGCGCTTGGCGGTCAGCGGTACATAGCGCAGCAATACGCCGGCGTGGATGGTGAAGTAGTCGACGCCCTGCTCGGCCTGTTCGATCAGGGTGTCGCGGAACAGCTCCCAGGTCAGGTCTTCAGCGGCGCCGCCGACTTTTTCCAGGGCCTGGTAGATCGGCACGGTACCGATCGGCACCGGCGAGTTGCGGATGATCCACTCGCGGGTTTCATGGATGTGCTTGCCGGTGGACAGGTCCATCACCGTGTCCGAACCCCAGCGAATGCCCCACGTCAGTTTCGCCACCTCTTCTTCGATGGACGAACCCAGGGCGCTGTTGCCGATGTTGCCGTTGATCTTCACCAGGAAGTTACGGCCGATGATCATCGGTTCCAGTTCGGTGTGGTTGATGTTGGCCGGGATGATCGCGCGGCCACGGGCGATTTCTTCGCGGACAAATTCCGGAGTGATGATTTTCGGCACGCTGGCGCCGAAGCTGTGGCCGGCGTGCTGCTGGTCCAGCAGGCCGGCGGCGCGGGCCTCTTCCAGCTTCATGTTTTCGCGGATGGCGACGTATTCCATCTCGGCGGTGATGATGCCTTTGCGGGCGTAGTGCATCTGGGTGACGTTGGCCCCGGCCTTGGCACGGCGCGGGTTTTTCACGTGGGCAAAACGCAGCGCGGTCAGCTCGGCATCGCTCAGGCGCTGTTGGCCGAAGTGCGAGCTCAAGCCCGACAGGCGCTCAGTGTCGCCACGGGATTCGATCCACGGCGAGCGCACATCGCCCAGGCCTTTGCGCACGTCGATGATCACGTTCGGGTCGGTGTAGGGGCCTGAGGTGTCGTAGACCACTACGGGCGCATTGATTTCGCCGCCGAAGTCGGTGGGGGTCACGTCGAGACTGACTTCGCGCATCGGCACGCGGATATCCGGACGGGTGCCCTGAACGTAGATTTTTTGCGAGCGGGTAAACGGCTGCACGGAACCGGAGTCGACCTTGGCCGATTCACTCAAGTGCACGGTGTTTTTTGATTTTTGGCTTTTTAATTCGATGCTCATCACGGGCTCTCCAACTATCCAGGCGGTGGATTTTTGTCGGAGTGAACCTGTGACGGATGGACGCACTGTGCCAGTGCTGTGCTTGGCGCACGGGCTGTTCGATTGTCGAACAACATCCCGGACGAAGCACAAGAGGACTCGCCGGGTGACGAGAAATCTTGTTCCCTACGCAGGCGCTAACCTGATCAGGTTCAACGGGATCCGGTATTTACCGATCTCAGCCTTCCAACAAGGCACCCCGACAAGAACGCGGCCAGTCTAGACCATGGAGCAGGCAAATTGCCAATGGCGGTGCATTCATCGTGATGAATGGCGTAATTACAGGATTGTTGTGCCGTGATAGCGCCACTACACTCGGTGACTGCCTGAGGTCTTGACGCCAGGAATGGGCCGCCTTAGCCTTGGGCACCAAATTATCGCCGTAATATTTAATCTAGGGATCGCCTCATGCTGCGCAAACTTTCACTGGCTCTCGCCGTGTCTTGTGCGACCAACGGACTGGTCTGGGCAGCTGAAGCGCCCCTGACGACCAAAACCGACCTGGTCAGCGTCTACCAGGAAGCGGTGGACAACAACGCCGACCTGGCCGCCGCCCGCGCCCAATACGGCGCGCAGAAAGAAGTGGTGCCCCAGGCCCGCGCCGGGTTGCTGCCGAACCTGTCGGCCGGTGCCGACATCAACAATGTGCGCACCCAGCTGGACCAGCCCGCCGCCACGGTCAACCGCGACGCCCATTCCTGGCGCGCGACCTTGAGCCAGCCGCTGTTCCGCGCTGATCGCTGGTTCCAGCTGCAAGCCGCTGAAGCCGTCAACGAGCAGGCCGCGCTGCAACTCTCGGCCACCGAACAGAACCTGATCCTGCAAAGCGCCGAAAACTACTTCGCCGTGCTGCGGGCCCAGGACAACCTGGCGTCCACCAAGGCCGAGGAAGCCGCGTTCAAGCGCCAGCTGGACCAGTCCAACGAACGCTTTGACGTCGGCCTGTCGGACAAGACCGACGTGCTGCAATCCCAGGCCAGCTACGACACCGCACGGGCCAACCGCATCCTGGCCCAGCGTCAGGTGGACGACGCCTTCGAAGCGCTGATCACCCTGACCAACCGCCAGTACAACTCGATCCAGGGCATCGTCCACACGCTGCCGGTGCTGCCGCCGGCGCCGAACGACGCCAAGGCCTGGGTCGAAACCGCCGGCCGCCAGAACCTGAACCTGCTGGCCAGCAACTATGCCGTCACCGCCGCCGAAGAAACCCTCAAGCAACGCAAGGCCGGCCACGCGCCGACGCTGGATGCCGTGGCGCAATATGAAAAAGGTGACAACGACGCCCTGGGCTTCAGCAACCCGAGCGCCTTTGGCCAGCCGTATCACGGTGACGTGTCGCAACGCACCGTAGGCTTGCAGTTGAGCATCCCGCTGTACAGCGGCGGCCTGACCAGCTCGCAAGTGCGCGAATCCTATTCCCGCCTGGGCCAGACCGAGCAGCAACGCGAAGGCCTGCGTCGCCAGGTGGTGGAAAACACCCGCAACCTGCACCGCGCGGTGAACACCGATGTGGAGCAGGTACAGGCGCGCCGCCAGTCGATCATCTCCAACCAGAGCGCGGTGGAAGCCACGGAAATCGGTTACCAGGTGGGCACGCGCAACATCGTCGATGTGCTGGACGCCCAGCGCCAGCTGTACACCTCGGTGCGCAACTACAACAACAGCCGCTACGACTACATCCTCGACAACCTGCGCTTGAAGCAGGCGGCGGGCACGTTGAACCCGGGGGACTTGCAGGATCTGGCGCGTTACCTGAAGGCGGACTACAACCCGGACAAGGACTTCCTGCCGCCGGACCTGGCCAAGGCCGCCGCGGCGCAGCTGAAGGCTAACCCGGGTTACTAAGACCGCCCGTTAACCCAATGTGGGAGCGGGCTTGCTCGCGAAAGCGGTGTATCAGTCGACTTATTCGCTGACTGACACTGCGCATTCGCGAGCAAGCCCGCTCCCACATTTGATTTGTGTTGTTAGACGTTAAGCAGTCTGCCCAATCCGTCCAGCAAACGCTTCAATGCCCCCTGATTGGCGCGCATCACCGCCAGCCCCGCCTGCCCCATCTTCTGCGCGTCCTGCGGCAGCTCGAACAAACGCTGCACCGCCACCGCCAAACCCTCGGCATCGTCCACTTCCTGCAACGCGCCGGCGTCGCGCATCATTGCGCTGATTTCCAGGAAGTTGAACACGTGGGGCCCGCAGATCACCGGCTTGGCCAAGGCCGCCGGCTCCAACGGGTTATGCCCGCCCGTGGCAACCAGGCTACCGCCGACAAAAGCGCTGTCGGCCAGGGCATACAGAAACAGCAACTCGCCCATGGTGTCGCCCAGCAACACCGAGGTTTGCGCCGTCACCGCCTCGCCGCTGGAGCGACGCACCGTGGCGAAACCCTGCTGCTGGCACAGCTCGAACATCGGGTTGAAGCGCTCCTGATGGCGCGGCACCAGGATCAGCAACGCATTGGGATAACTGGCAAGCAACTGGCGATGGGCGGCGAGCACCACTTCGTCTTCGCCTTCGTGGGTGCTGGCGGCGATCCATACCGGGCGTTCACTGGCGTGCCACTGTTCACGCAACGCGGCGGCGCGCGCCAGCAGTTGCGGGTCGATGGTCAGGTCGAACTTGATCGAGCCGGTGACTTCGACAGTCTCGGGCCGTGCACCCAGGCTGCGAAAACGCTCGGCCTCGGTTTCGGTCTGGACGGCGAACAGGCTCATTTCCGCCAGCATCGGCGCGGTCAGCCTGGCGAAACGCCCGTAGCCCTTGGCCGAGCGAGCCGACAGCCGCGCGTTGGCCAATGCCACGGGAATCCCGCGTTTGGCGCACTGGTGAATATGGTTGGGCCACAGTTCGGTCTCCATGATCACCGCCAGTTTCGGCTGCACGCGATCGAGAAACCGCTTGGCCGCACAGGGCAAATCGTACGGCAGGTAGCAGTGCTGGATGCGCGGCTCGTTGGCGAACAACGCCTGGATGCGCTCGGAACCGGTGGGCGTCATGCAGGTGACGGTGATCGGCAGCTGTGGATAACG
This sequence comes from Pseudomonas sp. 21615526, assembly GCF_013386245.1. Taxonomy (NCBI): domain Bacteria; kingdom Pseudomonadati; phylum Pseudomonadota; class Gammaproteobacteria; order Pseudomonadales; family Pseudomonadaceae; genus Pseudomonas; species Pseudomonas sp. 21615526. The sequence continues at coordinate 89,839 of NZ_JACAOM010000054.1, forward strand.
TTCCAGCAGCCCGCGAATCATCGGCGCAGCGGCGATGCTTTCGCCCACCGACACCGCATGCACCCAGATCCCGCCGGGTTGCATCACCGGCAAGCCCCAGGAGAAGCGTTCACCCACGCGCTTCGCGTAAGCAGGCGCTTTGCGGGCCCGCAGCCACAGACGTAAAGCCACCAACGGCAGCGCCAGGTAAAACAGACAGCTGTAGAGAGTTCTATTCATGGCGGCGGAGTTTATCGGCTTTTTCAGTCGATCGCCTGCAAGCACTCGGCAAAACGTTCGGCGAGGAAACGCGCGGCCGGGCCGAGGGGCTCGTCGCGACGCCAGACCAGCTCCACCACCAGCGCCGGCGGGGTCCATTCGCTGTTCAGTTCGACCATCTGGTTCTGATAGGCCGGATACTGCACCACATGCCGCGGCAACCAGGCCCAACCCAGGCCGCGCGCCAGCCATTCGGCCAGCACGTAGAAACTGTCAGCCCGCCACACTTGCGGGCTGGCGGCCTCGCTGCCGGGATACACACTGGTCTGGGTCGCCATCAGCAATTGGCGAAACTGCGCCAGGCGCTGGCAATCCACGAACTGCTCCTTGGCCATGGGATGCCCGATACCGCACACGGTCACCATCTCCACACTGCCCAGCACGCGGCGCTCCAACGCTTCGGGGATCTGATCGTGATAGAACAGCAGGCCCAGATCCGCCTTGCGCTCCACCAGCTTGCGCGCGACATCGCCTTGGGCGGCGCTGGACAACTGCACTTCCAGGCTGGGAAATTTTCCCGCCAGCGCTTCGAGGCTATCGAGCACCGGCTGATAGAGCATGGCTTCATCCTGGGCCAGGCGCAGGCGCGCCTCTTCACCGCGCATCAATGACAAGGCACGGCCATTCAGGCGCTCGCACTGGCGCAAGACTTCCCGCGCCTCCTCGAGCAGTGCAGTGCCCGCCTCGGTCAAACGGGGCTGGCGGCCGCTGCTGCGGTCAAACAGGGATACGCCCAGGTCCGCCTCCAACAGGGCAATCCCATTGCTGACCGCCGATTGCGCCCGACGCTGGTCCCGCGCCACCGCCGAAAATGAACGCTGCTCGGCGACGCTGACAAACAGGCGCATTTGCTCAAGACTCCACTGCACGCTCATGGCTCAACCCATCTTCAATTCGGATAGGTAATGACTTTACCGCATCTGACAAGTCTCTAAAATGCCAACCTTATCAAGCGACCCTGTACCGAGGATTTACCCCATGAACGCCGCCTACTATTACCTGGCCATTGCCATCTGCTCGGAAGTGATCGCCACCGTTTCCATGAAAGCGATCAAGGGTTTCAGCACGCCAATCCCGTTGTTGCTGGTGATCGTCGGCTACGGCGTGGCCTTCTGGATGCTCACGCTGGTGGTGCGCACCGTGCCGGTGGGTGTCGCGTATGCAGTGTGGGCCGGGATGGGCATCGTGATGGTCAGCATCGCCGCGCTGTTTATCTACGGGCAGAAACTGGATATCCCGGCGATGCTGGGCATGGGCCTGATTGTGCTGGGCGTGGTGGTGATTCAGTTGTTCTCGAAAACGGCCGGGCACTGAGCGTTCACGTGAGATTCAATTGAGGCTGAAACTCGCAGCCTCGTTCCACTCGACAGCTCCTGCGGTGCGTCTGTCATCAGGGAGCGTTGGGGCGAAGATTCACTTCATGAGCCTGTATACTGCGCAGCCTGTCTTGAACACTGAGGTCGCTGCATGCCATCCGTTATTTCCACCGACGTTCTGATTGTCGGCGCCGGGGTTGCCGGCCTCTGGCTCAATGCGCGCCTGCGCCGCCAGGGCTTTTCCACGGTATTGGTGGAAAGCGCCACCCTCGGTGGCGGGCAAAGCGTGAAGTCCCAGGGGATCATCCACGGCGGCGCCAAATACGCACTGCACGGCGCCCTGACCGGTGCCTCCGAAGCCATCGCCGACATGCCCCGCCGCTGGCGCGAAGCCCTGGCGGGCAACGGTGAACTGGATCTCTCCGGCGTGCGCCTGCTGTCCGAAGCCCACTATTTGTGGTCGCCGGGCACCATCGCCGGCAACCTCACCAGTTTCTTCGCGAGCAAGGCCGTGCGTGGCCGCGTGGATCAAGTGAAGGGCGATGACCTGCCACCGGCCCTGCAAGATCGCCGCTTCAAGGGCAAGGTCTATCGCCTGGCCGAACTGGTGATCGACGTCCCAAGCCTTATCGAACGCCTGGCGCAATTGGCCGGTGACGGCTTGCTCGCGGGCAAACAGATCGAACCCTTGCTGGAACAAGGCACACTGGTCGGCCTGAAGGTCGATGGCCGTGAGATCCGCGCCCAGCGTATCGTCGTCAGCGCCGGCGGCGGCACCGCTGACCTGCTCGGCGCCCTGGGCCTGAGCCAGCCCGCCATGCAACGCCGACCTCTGCACATGATCATCGCCAAGGGCCCCGGCCTGAAGCCGCTGTACGCCCACTGCCTGGGGGGCGGCACCAAGCCGCGCATTACCGTGACCACGCATCCCGCCGCCGACGGCAATTGGGTGTGGTACCTGGGCGGCGATATCGCCGAAGCCGAAGGTGTGGCCCGTACCCCGGAGCAACAGATCGCCACCGCCCAAAAAGAGCTGGGGCAGTTGCTGCCCTGGATCGACATGAGCCAGACCCAATGGGCCACCTTGCGCGTCGACCGCGCCGAACCATTGCAGTCAGGCCTGACCCGCCCGGACAACGCGTTCCTCGCCGAACAGGATCGCCTGTTGGTGGGCTGGCCGACCAAGCTGGCATTGGCACCGGATTTCGCCGATCGAGTGATCAACGCACTGGAACGTGACGGCATCAAGCCCGGAACTACCGAAAAACTGCCCGAGCTGCCGAAACCCGCCATCGCCCAACCTGCCTGGGAGCAACTGCTGCCATGACCCTGCCGACTCTGCACGACCTCCACCGCCCACTGGGCAGCACCGGCCTGCTGGTCTCGCCGCTGGGCCTGGGCACCGTCAAGCTGGGCCGCGACCAAGGGGTGAAATACCCCAGTGGCTTCCAGATTCCCGATGACGATGCGGCGCGGATGCTGTTACGCCAGGCCCGGCAATTGGGCATCAACCTGATCGACACTGCGCCCGCCTATGGCCGCAGCGAAGAACGCCTGGGCCCGCTGTTGCGCGGCCAGCGCCAGGAATGGGTAATTGTCAGCAAGGTGGGCGAAGAATTTGCCGAAGGCGTATCCCATCACGACTTCAGCGCAGCCCACACCCGGCTTTCGGTGGAGCGCAGCCTGAAACGACTGGAAACGGATTTTATCGATCTGGTGCTGGTGCACTCCGACGGCAACGACCTGCATATTCTCAATGATTGCGAGGTTTACCAGACCCTGGAAGACCTCAAGCGCGAGGGCAAGATCCGTGGTTTCGGCTTCTCCGGCAAAACCGTCGAGGGCGGTGTAAAGGCTCTGGAACAAGGTGATTGCGCCATGGTCACCTACAATTTGAACGAACAGGCCGAGAAAGCCGTCATTGATTATGCCGCCGCACACGGCAAGGGCATCCTGGTGAAAAAGGCACTAGCCAGTGGCCATGTCTGCCTGGAATCCGGAGTGGATCCAATTCACGCCAGTTTCATGCTGTTGTTTGCGCAAACTGGCGTTGCCAGTGCTATTGTCGGGACCATTAATCCGCTGCACCTCGCCCACAACGTGGCGACCGCTGCCAAGGTCATTCGCCAACTCTGATGCCGCCGACGCGGCCGACCCCGACGCAAGAAGGAGCCGACATGCCGCGAACGCTCATAAGAAAGAACCCCAGCAACTTCAAGACACTGCCGCTGCACGTCGAAGCAACCCCCGAAGGCTTGAGCTACCAGAGCGTCGGCATGCCGCTCAACTTCGCCCAGACCCTGCAACGGCGCAAGCCGGTGGAGGTGAAAGACACCGAGCGTTTCGTGCTGGAACTGGCCAACCTTGGGGTCTCGGTGCGCCTGACGCTGCACTGGCAGAACCGCGATTACTGGGTGCTGGTGCGCCAGCGCCGACAAGACCGTGGCGACGTCGTGCTCAAGCTGATCTCCGGCTATGTGCCGGCCCACGAACTGAACCTGCCACTGCACACCGCCATCCAGGAAATCGCCGAGGAATGCCTGCTGGAAACCCCGGAAGGCTGGCTCGGCGGTCGTTTCAATGACACCTGGCTGCCGGCGCCCTACTCGTCGGCCCTGCACTACCGCGAAGCGTTGCCGTTCCGTCTCTCACCGCTGTCCGGAGCCGCGCGCCCGGTGCGCTGCGCCACCATGCAATTGATTGAACGGCCACGCGCCTACGTGCACCTGCCCACGGCTTCGCTGCAGTTGATTTATGACTTGCGCCTGGAAGTGCCCAAGGAGGCGAAGTCCCTGAGCCTGTTTCATGTGGACGAGCGCCTGGAGGGCGACCAATTGGTGGCCCGCCTGGACCGCCAGCGCCCGGACCTGTACCTGATGCCGCTGAAGGACGGGCAGCCGTGTGCGGAGCTGTATACCTTGAAGAAGGATCAGCTGTATCCGGCGAGTACGCGAGGGTTGTATCTGGCTGAAAGCTTTGCCCAGCAGGAAGGCTGGATCGTGCGGGATGAGCGGATCCGCTGGAAGGACTGGCTGCGCCAGCAAGGACTGAGTGCGCCGGAGAAAGAATCGAAATTGAAGCGCTTGACGGGTAAGGCGCGGCAGATCTTGCGCAAGATCGTGCCGAAGAAAAAAGCCAACCCGTAACCGGACATCAGGTCGCGGCGGTCGAATGTGGGAGCGGGCTTGCTCGCGAATGCGGTGTATCAGTCACTGCATATGCCAGCTGACCCACCGCTTTCGCGAGCAAGCCCGCTCCCACCATCAGTTATTGCGGATCTTCTCGACAATCGCCGTGGTCGAGCTGTTTTCCACCAACCCCAGCACTTTGACCTTGCCACCGTAGGCACTGACGATATCGGCACCCACCACCTGGTCGACGGAATAATCACCGCCCTTGACCAGCACGTCCGGCTTGACCTGGGCCAGCAGGTTTTCCGGGGTCGCCTCGGCAAAGCTGATCACCCAGTCCACCGCCCCCAAACCTGCCAGCACCGCCATGCGACGGTCGACACTGTTGATCGGCCGGCCTGGCCCCTTGAGGCGGCTGACCGACGCATCATCGTTGACTGCCACGATCAAGCGATCGCCCTGGGCCCGCGCCTGCTCCAGGTAGGTCACGTGACCGGCGTGGAGGATGTCGAAGCAACCGTTGGTGAAGACAATGCTCTCGTTATGGGCACGGGCATCGTCAATCGCCAGCAACAGTTGCTCAAGGCTCAACACGCCGCGCTCCGAGCCTTCGGATCGCTGGATGGCGCGGCGCAGCTCAGGTGCACTGATGGCCGCCGTACCGAGCTTGCCGACCACGATACCTGCTGCCAGGTTGGCCAGGGCCACCGCATGGGGAAGTTCCTCGCCCGCCGCAATTGCCGCGGCCAGGGTGGAAATCACGGTATCACCGGCACCGGTCACGTCGAACACTTCACGGGCCCGCGCCGGCAGGTGCATGGCCGGGTGATCAGGACGCAGCAAGGTCATGCCGTGTTCGCCACGGGTCACCAGCAAGGCACCCAGGTCGAGGTCGGCCATGAGTTGGGCGCCCTTGGTCACCAGCTCGTGCTCATCGACACAACCGCCGACGATGGTTTCAAATTCGCTGAGGTTCGGCGTGATCAGGCTGGCGCCCCGATAAATCGAGAAGTCCTTGCCCTTGGGATCTGCCAGCACCGGAATGCCCCGGGCCTTGGCGGCCTGGATCAGTACCTGATGGTTTTTCAAGGCGCCTTTCCCGTAGTCGGACAGCACCAGCACCTTGATACCTTCGAGCATCTCGTCGACCTGGGCGCTGAGCACCAGGGCGTCGGTGGCGAAGGGTTCTTCAAAATCGATACGCAGCAATTGCTGGTGCCGGCTCATGACCCGCAGCTTGACGATGGTCGGCTGGTGGGGAATGCGCTGGAACAGCGCACGCACACCCGCACCCTTCAGGCTGTTGGCCAGGCTGTCGGCAGCCTCGTCGTCGCCGGTCACACCCACGAGGGATGCCGGGGCGCCGAGGGCGGCAATATTGAGGGCAACGTTGGCAGCGCCACCTGGACGGTCTTCGATTTGCTCGACCTTGACTACCGGTACCGGTGCCTCAGGGGAAATCCGTGAGGTACCGCCATGCCAGTAACGGTCGAGCATGACATCGCCGACCACCAAGACAGGGGCTTGATCGAATCGCGGCATGGACAACTTCATGGAGCAACCCACATACAAAATGAACAGGGGCGCGATATTACCACAGGGTTGTCAAAGGCTTGTGCAATGTAGGAGCCGGCTTGCCGGCGATGCGGCCACCGCGGTTTTTCAGTGCAACCGCGGTGGCCATCGCCGACAAGCCGGCTCCTGCAGATCAGGTGATGTCGGCCGGGATCGGCGCGTCCAGGCCCATGGCATGCAGCCGGGCGTAGTAACCGTTTTGCGCCAGCAATTCGCCGTGGGTACCGCGCTCGACTATCCGTCCATCGTCCATCACCAGGATCAGGTCGGCTTTCTCGATGGTCGACAGGCGGTGAGCGATCACCAGGGTCGTGCGGCCTTGCATGACCTTGTCCAGGGCGGCCTGGATATGGCGCTCCGATTCGGTGTCCAGCGCCGAGGTGGCCTCGTCGAGGATCAGCAATGGCGCGTTCTTGAGCAAGGCCCGGGCGATTGCCAGGCGCTGGCGCTGGCCGCCGGACAGCAGCACGCCGTTTTCGCCGACCTGGGTGTCGAAGCCCTTGGGCAACTGGTCGATGAAGTCCTTGGCATAGGCATCGGCCGCTGCCGCCTCGACATCGGCTCGCGGTGCGCCGGCCAGGTCACCGTAGGCGATGTTGTTGGTCACCGTGTCGCTGAACAGGGTCACGTGCTGGGTCACCTGGGCGATGTGCCGACGCAGGTTGAGCAGGCGATAGTCTTCGATTTCCACGCCGTCGAGCAGGATCTCACCGCTCTCATGGTGGTAGAAACGCGGGATCAGGCTGGCCAGTGTCGACTTGCCGCTACCCGAACGCCCCACCAGGGCAACCATCTGCCCGGGCTCTGCGGTAAAAGTGATGTCCTTGAGCACATGACGCTCGGTGCCCGGGTAGGTGAAGTTCAGGTTGCGCACTTCCAGGCGGCCGCTGACCTTGTCGCGCTCGATGGTGCCGCGATCGATTTCCACGTCTTCGTCCAACTGCTCGAAAATACTTTCGGCACCGGCCACGCCTTTCTGGATGGTCGAGCTGACTTCGGACAGCTGGCGGATTGGCTTGGGCAACAGGCCGGCCAACGTGATGTAGGCCACCATGTCACCCGCCGACGCATCACCGCGAAGGTACAGGACCAGGAACATCAACACTGCCATGGCGCTGTAGATCACCAGTTGCAGCGCCGGCGTATAGATCGCGCCGGTGCGGGTCATGCGCAGTTGCTTGTTGGTGTTGCTCAGGCTCGCCTTGAGGAAGCGCTTCTGCTCATACACCTCACCGCCGAAGCTGCGCACCACGCGGTAGCCCTGGATGGTTTCCGAGGCAACGTGGGTGACGTCACCCATCGCAACCTGGATCTTCTTGCTCTGCTTGCGGAATTTCTTGCTTGCGGTGCTGACCATCACGGCAATCAACGGCAGGATGGCGATCATCACCAGGGTCAGCCGCCAGTTCATGAACAGCAGCGAGGCGAACAGGAAGATCACCGTCATGCCTTCGCGAATCACCACCTTGATGGCATCGGTCGCAGCACCGGTGACCATGGTCACGTTGAAGGTGATGCGGGAGATCAGGTGCCCGGAGTTGTGATTGTCGAAATAGCGGTTCGGCAGGGTCAGCAGGTTGTTGAACAACTGCACCCGCAGGTCGTGGACCAGGCCCAGGGAAACCTTGGCCAGCAGGTAGTTGCCCAGGAACGAACCGAGGCCCTGCCACGCGGCGATCAGGATGATCAGCAACGGCACGGCCTGCAGCAGTTGCAGGTCACGCAGGAAAGGCACCGTGGGGAACAACACCGCTTCAGGGTTGGACAGGCCATCGACAAAGTACTTGAGGATGTAGCCCAGCATCGGCTGGGTCGAAGCGAAAATCAGAAAGCCGACGATACTCAACGCGAACAAGCCGGCATAGGGCTTAACGTAGCTGAGCAGGCGGAAGTATATTTTCAAGCTCGAAGGGCTTGCGCTCGGACTGGAGTCGGTCATATCACGCGGCGGTTTTGAAAAAGGAGGCTGACTTTAGCACAGCTTCTCTGTTGTACTTGCACGCGGCACAACCGCAGCCCCGTTGGATCCAACGGACGACATTATATAGCCACTACTTTAGTATGGTCGGCTTTCTTTATTCTGGAACGGCTTTTCTGTATGCACTCCAAGCGCCTTACCTATGGCTCAAATCGCGTTTTCGACTTCCTCTGTTTGTGGATTCTGCCCATCGGCTTGTTGTTGCTCCTGAGTTCGCTGTTCTTCGTCACCAATCGAAACGTGCTGCACAGGTTCTACTACCTGCTGTTCGCAGCGCCGACACTGTTGCTGCTGTGCCTGCGCCCGACGGAATTCAAGCAGGTATTGCGCGAGCCCCTGGCGATTGCCTTCCTGGTTTTCTCGGGCTGGGCGCTCACCAGCCTGCTCTGGAGCCCTGAGGCCACGACAGACTCCGACCTGTTCAAGCGGCCACCGAATACCTTCACGTTGTTTGTCGGCTTAGGACTGTTGCTGCATTACCGCAGCGAACTGTTCAAGCCGATCTTCTTCTGTGCCGCGCTGATTGCGCTGATATCGAGCGCCTGCAGCCTGGTGGCTTTTGCTCCCCACCTCTCGGATGGCTCGCGAATGATCGGCGGGCGTGGCGCTCTTGATAATCCGCTGCTGAGCTCTCACGTATTCGGATTCTTCTGCATTTACTGGCTGTACGTATGCATGACCACCAAGCGTGCGCACGTACTCTGGTTCAGCGTTCCGGCACTGGCAATCATGGGCGCTGCAGTGATGGCCACCGGCTCGAGAACGCCGCTGGTTGCCCTGCTCCTTGCCGTGCTCTGGATGAGTTTCATCACTCGCAATCGGCGCTCGGCCCTGCTGATCGCCTGTATGGCGCTGGCGGCCGCGGCGCTGCTGCTGCTCTATCCCGAACTGATCACCAATCGTGGCAGCTCGTCCCGCTTCGAACTCTGGAGCATGTCGCTTGCGCGTATTGCCGAACACCCCTGGATCGGCCACAGCTACGACTCAGAGTTGTACCTGACACTCGCCGACGGCAATCAACTGCGCGAACCCCACAGCTTTGCCCTCGGCGTGCTCTATTACGTCGGCACCATCGGCTTCATCCCGTGGATATTCATGCTCGGCTGGGGCCTGTACAAAAGCCTCAAGGAACGTGCGCAGCCATTGTTCATCCTGGCCTCCTCCCTGCTGGCCTATGGCATCGGTGCCGGCCTGACCGAAGGCGGCGGCATTCTCTCGCGACCAAAAGAGCACTGGTTCCTGCTGTGGATCCCGCTGGCACTGATCGCCGGCCTGAGCATCGCCCAGCGTCGCCGCAGCCTGCTGCGCATGCCGGTTCAACGCCTGAACTCGCAAGACTTCGAACAGCTGTGCGCCAACGCCCACGTGATCGAAGCCGATGGCCTGGGGCCCAAGGTCCTGCGCCTGGAGGATGGCAGCTTCCTCAAGCTGTTCCGCCCTCGTCGCTGGTACACCTCAGGCAGCTTCAATCCCTATTCAGAGCGCTTTGCCAGCAACAGCGAGCAACTGCGTGCATTGGGGATTCCATCACCGGTCATCCTCAATCTCTATCAGTTAAAGGATGCGAGCAGCGCCGTACGTTATCAGCCGCTGCCCGGCCTGACCCTGCGCCAGGCCCTGCAAAGCCTGGACAGCAGCCTGCGGGAATCGCTGATCGAACGTTTCGGCCGGTTCATGGCCCAGCTCCACGAGCGCGGCGTGTACTTCCGCTCCCTGCACCTGGGCAACGTACTTTTGATGGATGATGGCGAGTTCGGCCTGATTGACGTGGCAGACATGCGCATCTACCCATCGCCGCTGCGTAACGCCCTGCGCCAGCGCAACCTGCGGCACATGCAGCGTTATCCCCAGGACCGCAACTGGTTGTTCGAAACCCACTTTGAACAACTCGCCGCTGGCTACGCTTCGGCAGCATCGCCAAGCGCCACGGCGAAGATCCGTGACCAGGTGTCCAGGCTCAATCGTCCGGTTGCGCAGGTAGCGAACCCGGCCAAGTGATGGTTTGAAGCGCCGGGGTTGCAGGCCCCGGGCCATTGCGGTGAACGCAATGGCCCGGCCGAAGCCCTATGAGCTGCGCTGCGGCGCCAGGTACAGCCGCACCAACCCACGCAAGGTCTTGCGACCCCAGAACTTCAACGGAATCTGCTTGAGGATCTCCCGCGCCAGTGGGCGGTCACGGTCGGCGGTCTTGAGGAACATCGAGTTCAGGAAGTTGTAGCGAACCTGATCGTAGGCGGGATGATCGCTGAACAACCCGTAGGTCTTGAGGATGTTCTGGATCATGTAGCGGTGATTCTTGTAGGTGTTGGTCGCGTGCTGGCGATAGCGCGCCATCACCACGTTCAACACGTCGATGGTGTACCCGGCGTGGGTGATCTTCAATTCGATCAGCAAGTCTTCCAGCGGAATCAGCGGATCGAACCCTCCGACCTCTTCCAGCGCCTGCCGACGGATCATCAGCGTCGGTGCCGGCGGAAAGGGCTTGCGATCGAGGAACAGGTCATCGAAATCCAGGCTGCGAAACGGCAAGTCGCGGCGCTGCTTCTTCTCCGGGTATGGCTTGCCGTCCCCATCAATCAACTCGATATTGCCGGCGCAAATGCCCACCTTCGGCTTGCCTTCCATGTAGGCAACCTGGGTGGCGATGCGCTCGGGCAGCATGATGTCATCGGAGCCGAATGGCGCGATCAGGCTGCCTTTGGCGCGAGCGATGGCACCGTTCAGGGTATTGGTCAGGCCCTGGTTCTGCTGCACCTGGAAATCAAACCCGTGTTCGGCCTGCAAGCGCTGGATGCGCTCCACGCTGTCATCCCTGGAGCCATCGTCTACCACCAGCAACTCGATGTTGGGGTAGGTCTGGCCGAGCACACTGAGAATGCTCTGCTCGATGTACGGCCCGTGGTTGTAGGAGGCGATGATCACAGTGACCAGGGGTTGCTGCAGACTCATGCTTTACCTACTTCACGCAGACCGGTTTCGATCAGGTTCAAATACTTGTGCCGGAACTCGTCCAGGGTGTGGTTTTCTTCCAGGTAGCGGAACACTTGCTCACCCTTGGCGCGCAGTTCTTCGTCGCTCAGCGCCAGGTAAGTGTCCAGTGCTGCCGCCAACTGCTCGACATTGCCCGGATCATGGGAGAGGCCGCCGGCACCTTGCACCAACGGCAGCATCGCCGGGCCATTGGAGGCGATGACCGGCAGATGGCCGCTCATGCCTTCCAGCAGCGCCAGGCCCAGGCCTTCGAACAACGACGGCATGGTCCAGATGTCGAAACCGCGCACATACTTCATGCCATCTTCGCGAAAGCCCAGCAGGTGCGCACGGCCGGTCAGGCCCAGGCGCTCGATATCGGCGCGCAGGTCTGCTTCGGCGCGGCCGGAGCCGATGATCCCCACCTGGGCCTCAGGGTATTTGTCCTTGAGGGTGGCGAACGCTTGCAACAAATGGGTGTGGCCCTTGATCGGCACCAGGCGGCCCAGGGCGCCAATCATCCGTGCATCCAGCGGCAGGCCCAGGGCCTCGCGCGCTTCATCCCGTGGCAACTGCAAGGCTTCGGCCTGGGGGATGTCGATGGCATTGGTGACAAAGGTGGTGTTTTCGCGGGTGAACCCGCAGTTGAGGTCCACCAGGTAATCCCTGACCGCTGCCGACACCCCGACGAATCGCCACGCCGGGCTGACCCACTTCTGCGTCTGGCGCCGGCGGTAGCCCCGGGCGTACTCGCCAAAACCGTGGGAAATGCCGATGCACAGGGGGATCTTCAACCAGCGGTTGAGCGACAGCATCATGTTCACCGACTTGAAGCGGTTACAGATGACCACGTCGAATTTCTGCTCGCGGCAATATTTGTAGATCTGCCACATCGCGCCGAAACGAATGCCCTTGAGGGACTTTTCCGGCAACTCGAAATAATGGGAGTGCTCAGCCACGCTCAGGGGCTGGCCGGGCAGCGGGCGGCCGCTGAGGAACCCGGATGTGACCTCGAAACGTTCAGCCGGCAAGGCCTTGACGATCTGCTCGCCGAGGTCGGCGAAGTCGTGGGTCTTGACGTTGTAGTCCGGCTGTAACTGCAAAACCTTGAAACGAGGTTTCATAACTCTCCATGCTGCAATCTGGCTGCGGGCGCGCAGCCCGGCGAAAAGGGGCGGCAGGCGCTGCAAGCCTGCCTTCAATAAGGTCTCAATCCTGCTTCAACACCCAGAGCAACTCATGACGGCGCACCGCCTTGCGGAAGAACTCATTCTCTCCGTAAGGCGATGGACTACGGCCCGCCAGTAATTGCTGCAACCACCTGCGCACGCGGCGCTTGAACGGCGCCCGCGGCTGCAAGTCGTGCATCATGCCCAGGGCCATGGCCTTGTCCTGCTGCTGGCTCAGCGTCAGCGGCAAACTGCAAGGCACAAGTTCACGGGAGGCATCAAAACGCGGCGGCAAGGCCACGCCAGCGCCCGAATCCCCCATGGGCCAACGATCGTTATCATGCAGGTGGTTGGCGTAGCCGAGCAACGTGCCCGGTTGCCACTCCAGGCCTTGCAAGGCTTCGAGAATCGCAGCGTGGGCGCAGATGTGATCCGGGTGCGGATCCAGCAACGGCGTTGGCAACACGATCACCTGCGGGCGCGCCTTGAGCAGCAATGCCCGCAGGTCGGCAATCAGGTTATTCCAGGTCGGGGCGCCGTCCACATCCCCGGGCAAGGCCAGGGCATTGAACTGGCGAAACAGCCGCGTATCGTCCAACTGGGCTTCCCGGGAAGCCTGGGGCTGATCCGGTGCGGCCTGCATCGCTGCAAGCTGCATGCAGAAGTACCCCAACTGCACGCACTGCGCTTCGGGAACGCCCGCCCAACGCGGCACGGTGACGCTGTCCCAGGCACGCAGGCGGCCTTTGAGTCGTGCGGCATCGGCCTTGGGCATGCCCATCTGCTGATAGTGATCGGCTTCGATTTCGCCCGCCGTCAGGGTGACGATCCAGCTCTCGTCGGCTTGGCTGTAGAGGCTGAAAGCGGCGAGTTCGGCATCGTCGGCATGGGGCGCGATGACCATCACCCGTTGGCGACGGTAGTCCGGTTGGCGGAACAACCAGAGCGTCGGCTGCCCCTTGATCCGGCAGAAGCGCCCGCGCAAGCGCAGCTTACCGCCGGCGAGTGCTTCGCCCATGCCCGTCAGGTTGAGGTAACGCCGGCCTGAAAGACCACGCTCGAAGACTTGCCGGTCGGGTGCATCCAGGCCCGACACGTCCACCGCAGGATCGAGAAAACGCCCGAGCCAAGAGCTTTTGAGTTCAACCCTGACGATCAGGGTTTCATCGCCTACCAGAGGCGTGTCCAACAGCAGGCGCCCGGCTTCAAGACGCAGGCCCGTGCACTCGCTCCCTTCAGGAAACGCGTACTCATAGTCGTCTTTAGGCGAGTATAACAGATGATCGGCAAACCAGGCCTCATGCGCGGCCCACAGCACCACGGCCAGCACCAGTGGCAACCACCAGGCCACCAGCACACCGACAGCCACCAATAGCAACAGACCCACCAACAGCGCAATACGCTTGTTGCGCCGGTGCTGCTTGAGCAATTGCTGTTTGCGACTCATACGCTGAACACCGGCACCGGGTTGCACCAGCGCTCCTTGTATTCACGGTCGGAACGCCCGAAGGAGAAACGCAGCGGCTTGTCGCTCGCCCGCGCTTGCTCCCAGGCACTTTGGGTATTGAGGAAGCTCAGCACGCTGCCGGGGCTGAACGTCTTGGTTTCAGGGTCGACACCGCCGTTGACGTATTCGGCGCTGACCCACTGCGGCGCCTGCACCTGATACACCAGTTGCACGGCAATCGCCGCGTCATTGAGAAACAGCACCGAGCCGAACAGGAATTCCTTGAGCAACTCCAGCACCTCGGCCAAACGCTCGGCACCTGCGGCCGGGAAACCCCAACGCCGCTGGAACAGGTCGCAATAAATCGCCGCCAGTTCGCTGCTGGAAAACTCGCCGACCGCCCTTACCACGCCGCCCGCCTCTTCCAGCAAACGCAGTTCGCGGCGCTGGTTGTAGCGAAACTTCTTCGACAGCTCTTCCGGTGTGCGCGCCATGGCCAACTGCTCGGCCTGGGGCTTGAGGGTGCTTACGCGCCCCTCATTCAGTGCAGAGAGATAGCGCGCGCGATGGCGCAACGGCACCTGCGCATCGGCGGCAAGCGGCAGGATGATCTCGGCGTTACCCAGATCAAACAGGCCTTTTTTGCCTTTGCGCTTGAGCACGTCCTTGGACAGGGCCAGGTCGCGCCCCCAGGTAGCAATTGCGCCCTTCAGCTCACCGTCCTGCTCCCAGCCCAGGTAGCGCACCGGAATCTGCGCCAGGTGCGCCAGCCGCTCGACGATCTGCGGATGAGTCGCCACGCTGCCGCCAAAACGCTGCCAGGCCTGGGCGTAAACCTCGGCCTCGACAGGCGTCCAGCCACGTTCACGCCAGCCCTGGAAGCGGTTCAGCATTTAGACCACGGCGTCATAAGGGTCCACGCCGTCCTTGACCACGAGGATGTCTTCCATGATCAGGTACTGCAGGTCGGAACCGAAGAACATGTTCAGCGCGTCGGTCGGCGAGCAGATCATCGCTTCGCCACGACGGTTGAGCGAGGTGTTCAGCGACACACCATTGCCGGTCAGTACTTCCAGTTCTTTCATCATGTCGTAGTAGCGCGGGTTGTATTCGCGCTTGAGCACCTGGGCACGGGAGGTACCATCTTCATGGACCACTTCCGGCACGCGGGTTTTCCACTCTTCCGACACTTCAAAAGTGAAGGTCATGAACGGCGCCGGGTGATCGACCTTGATCATCTGTGGCGCAACGGTGTCGAGCATCGACGGGCAGAAAGGCCTCCAGCGCTCGCGGAACTTGATCTGGTGGTTGATCCGGTCAGCCACGCCGGTGGCGCTTGGGCAACCGATGATCGAACGACCGCCCAGGGCACGCGGGCCAAACTCCATGCGGCCCTGGAACCAGGCCACCGGGTTGCCGTCGACCATGATCCTGGCGATGCGCTTGGGCATGTTTTCAATCTTGCGCCAAACCGGCTTGCTCTCGTGCTTGGCGCACGCCGCGATCACGTCTTCGTTGCTGTAGGACGGGCCGAGATAGACGTGTTCCATCTTCTCAACCGGTACGCCACGGGCGTGAGACACGTAGGCGGCTGCACCCACCGCAGTACCGGCATCGCCGGACGCCGGCTGCACGAACAGCTCCTTGACGTCGTCGCGGGCAATGATCTTCTGGTTCAGCTTGACGTTCAGCGCACAGCCGCCGGCGAAGGCCAGCTTGCCGGTGTCTTTGAGGATGTCGCCCAGGTAATGGTCGATCATCTGCAACGCCAGCTTCTCGAACAGCGCCTGCATGCTGGCCGCGTAGTGGATGTACGGCTCGTCGGCGATATCGCCTTCGCGCTTCGGACCCAGCCACTCGATCAGTTTTGGCGAGAAGTAGAAACCCTTGCCCTTCTCTTTGTAGCGGCGCAGGCCGATGACGTTGGCGTAGTCGGTGTTGATCACCAGCTCGCCGTTTTCAAAGGAGGCCAGGCGCGAGAAATCGTACTTGCTGGCATCGCCATACGGCGCCATGCCCATGACCTTGAACTCACCGTCGAGCATCTCGAAACCGAGGAACTCGGTGATCGCGCCATACAGGCCGCCGAGGGAGTCCGGATCGTAGAATTCCTTGATCTTGTGGATCTTGCCGTTTTCGCCGTAGCCGAAGAAGGTGGTGGCGTACTCGCCCTTGCCGTCGATCCCGAGGATCGCGGTCTTCTCCTGGAAGCCCGAGCAATGGTAGGCACTGGAGGCGTGGGCCAGGTGGTGTTCAACCGGTTCGATCTTGATTTTCTTCGGATCGAAGCCCAGTTGCTCCAGGCACCAGACGATCTTGTTGCGATAGCGCTTGTAGCGACGGTTGCCCATCAGGATCGCGTCGAGGGCGCGGTCCGGGGCGTACCAGTAACGCTTGGCATAGTGCCAGCGGGCCTCGCCGAACAGGCTGATGGGGGCGAACGGAATCGCCACCACATCAACGTCGGAAGGCTTGATACCGGCTTGTTCCAGGCAGAACTTCGCCGACTCGTAGGGCATGCGGTTCTTTGCATGTTTGTCGCGTACGAAGCGCTCTTCTTCGGCGGCCGCGATCAGCTTGCCGTCGATGTACAAGGCTGCGGAAGGATCATGGCTAAGGGCGCCGGACAGGCCAAGAATCGTCAATGCCACAGGGGTCTAGCCTCTTTTAGTCTGCATGCAGGCGCGTCACGCCTGAAAAAAGTGTGCTCCCCGCCTGGGCGAGAAACAGCTAAAGGGCGGGATTATAGCGTAAACACGGCGCGGGATGATCTAGGGATTGTGGCGACCGGTTGTCACTGCAGGCCTAGCGGAAAATCTCGATGCTGCCGTCCCTGTTCTGGCGGTAGACCGTGTAGGGCAGCACAAGGGTGTCGAGCAAGCCGGAGGCCACGAGCTCGGCGGCGAAGATCGGCAGGGAGCCGGAGGCATCGCGCGTGTGCTCTTTGGTGGTGTCGGGCGCGCCGTTCAAGGTGCAGAAACCGTAGATCACCCCACTGTAGATACGCGGCACGTTTTCACAATAACTGCGCGATTCCTTGAGGTTCTGGCTGGCAACGGCGTCCGGGCGAAACACCGTGTTGATGGTGCCGCAACCGGTGGTGGATACCAGTACAGCGGCGAGAAGGACTCTGGTTGCAAGACTCACGGACAACTCCATTTGGCATAAGTGTGGGCATTCATCCCTGCCCCATACAACCTTGCCGGATCCGTTTATGAACCCGGGCGCCAATAGATACTGATGTTGCCATCGGTACCTTGCTTGTAGACCGTATAGGGCAGGACCACTGTATCAACAATGCCCGAGACCGTTATATCCAATAGAACGAATGGCATCAGCACGCCAGTGAGGTCCGGCGCGGCGTGCAGCAGGCAGAAATCAAAGGCAACCCCGCTGTAGACACGGGGAATCGACTGGCAGTAGGTTTTTTGCTTCCTGAGTTCACGTGCCGCCGCCGCGTCTTCGCGCAACAGCGTATTGGCCGTTCCACAGCCGCTCAACACAAGGATTCCAATGCTTAGCGCAGCAGTCATTTTTAGCGTCATGGCAAGCCCTCTGAATGGCCAGCAACGCTAACATCGGCCCTGTTGGCGACCCAGACCCCACGCACCGCCGCGCCATGTAAGAAGATTCCGAAATGGCAAAAGCTGGCTGAATCGTTAAACTCGCGCACTTTTGTGCGCCATGGATGCTGGTTTACTCATGAAAGTTGTTGTACCCACTCGATTTGCGATGCTGCTTCCCGGACTGCTTGGCCTGTACAGCAGCGCCCAGGCCGATGAAGCGCCACTGGTCCTGGACCCCAGCGTGGTCACCGGTTCGCGCAGTGCCAGCCCGTCGTTTGACCTGCCGTATTCGGTGGACAGCATCAGCCGCGAGCAAATCAGCGATGGCCAACTGGGCATCAATGCTTCAGAGGCACTGTCCCGCGTGCCCGGCCTGGTGGTTCAAAATCGCCAGAACTACGCCCAGGACTTGCAGATTTCCTCCCGTGGCTTCGGTGCTCGCTCGGCATTTGGTGTGCGCGGTATCAAGCTGATCGCCGACGGCATACCCGCCAGCACCCCGGACGGTCAGGGCCAGGCGGCCACGTTCAACCTCGACACCGCCGAGCGCATCGAAGTCCTGCGCGGCCCGGCCGCCACACTGTATGGCAGCAATGCCGGCGGCGTGATCCAGATGTTCTCCCGCAACGGCGAAGGCCCGCCGCGCATCGGTGCCGAGACGCTGGTGGGCAGTGACGGCCTGAGCAAGAACCACCTCACCGCCGAAGGCGCGGCAGACGGCGCAGGCTTCGTGCTGGACGCCTCGCGCATGGACACCGACGGTTATCGCGACCACAGCAGCGCCCGCCGCGACCAGACCTTTGCCAAGCTCAATTTCGAGCCCGATGAAGACAGCAAACTGGCGCTGATCTACAGCAGCCTGGAACAGAACGGCACGCAGGATCCGCTGGGGCAGGCGTGGGATGCGTACAAGGCCGACCCGCGCTCAGTCAGCAGCGCCGCCGAGCTATACAACACCCGCAAAAGCATCGACCACCAGCAACTGGGGATGAATTACGAGCGGTATTTCGGTGATGCCACACTGCAGGTGAATGCCTATACCGGGCGACGGAGCGTGATTCAGTACCTGTCGATTCCCAAGGGAACGCCCGCTAACGAACGCGGCGGCGGCGTGGTGCAGTTCGACCGCAAGTTCTACGGCGGCTCCGTGCGCTGGATGCAACCGGTCGACAGCGTGCCGGGCGAGCTGATGATCATCACCGGCCTGGATTTCGACCAGAGCGAAGACAGCCGCCACGGCTACCAGAATTACAGCGGCAACACCCTTGGCGTAAAAGGCCAGTTGCGCCGGGATGAAATCGACACCGCCCGCAGCCTCGACCCCTACATCCAGGCCAACTGGGCCATCGACCGCTGGACCCTGCAAGCCGGGGTGCGCCACAGCACCATGGAACTGGACGTCGACGACCAGTTCCTGAGCAACGGCGACTCCAGCGGCAACAAGACCTACCAGAAGAACACGCCGTCCGTGAGCGTGATGTACGCCTTCACGCCCGACCTGCACGCCTACGTCAGTGCCGGCAAGGGTTTCGAGACGCCGACCCAGGCGGAACTGGCCTATGCGCCAGGCAATATCGAAGGGTTCAACTTCGGCCTGAAGCCGTCTGAAAGCACTCAATATGAAGTGGGCCTGAAGGCACAGCTGAACGATACCCGAGTCAACGCCGCTGTCTTCCAGATCACCACCGAGGATGAGCTGGTGGTGGATCAATCGATCGGCGGCCGCACCAGCTACCAGAACGCCGGACGCACCCTGCGTCGCGGCTTCGAACTGGGCATCGAAAGCCAGCTCAGCGAACAGTGGAGCACCAACATCGCCTACACCCGCCTGCAAGCCACCTACGACAGCGACTTCATCGGCGGCGGCAAACCGGTGGACAAAGGCAACTACCTCCCCGGTGTGCCACAAACCACACTATTCGCAGAGCTCAACTGGAAACCCCGGGACTGGGTCAGCACCGCCGTGGAAGGCATGTACCGCAGCAAGGTCTACGTCGAAGACACCAACCAGCAACACGCGGCACCGGGCTACAGCGTATTCAACTGGCGCGCGCGGTTTGAGCAGAAGGTGGAGCACTGGACCTTTCACCAGACCTTGCGTCTGGATAACTTGCTGGATCGCCAGTACGTAGGGTCGGTCATCGTCGGAGACGGCAACGGCCGCTATTACGAAGCAGCGCCGGGACGCTCCTGGTACGCCGGCGCAGGCGCCGAGTACACATTTTAGAAACTGACCATTGAACTTGTGGCGAGGGAGCTTGCTCCCGTTGGGCCGCGCAGCGGCCCTAAACCCCTAGCCCACTGCCTTTGGCAACCGCTGATCAATCACCCGATACAACGCACTGCTCTCAGGCCAGTTACGCATAAACCTTGCCCGATCTCTGGCATATGCCGGAGCGAAGCTGCTCAAGGACGTGTGCTGACACATCGAATCCAGGTCGATCAGCGCCCAGCGATCCGTGTGCCAGAACAGGTTATGCCCCTTGAAATCCCCATGGCTGATGCGCTCGCGGATCAACTCTGCGAACAAATAATCCAGGGCCTGCAATTCGGCCTCGGGTGCCTCGCCACTCTCAACATACGGCGCGAACCGCTCGATGATGTCCGGCCCCGGCAGGTACTCGGTCACCAGATACGCGCGGCTGCGCAGCCACAGGAAGCGCTTTTCCAGCAACGCCAGCGGCTTGGGCGTGGCGATGCCGAGGAACGCCAGGCGATTGCCTTCGCGCCACGAATGCCAGGCCCGGCTCGGGCGCCAGAAGCGCTTGAGCCAATGGGCAAAACCCTTGATGTTGTAGCGCTTGATCACGAGTGGTCGACCGGCCACCTCGACCTTGGCGACACTGGCCGCCCCACCGGTTTTATACAGGTGGCCCTGGTCGAGCAGCGCATCGGCCTGCGCCAGCACTGGCAGCATCGCCGCTTCTTCCTCACGACGAGTCGCGCGCAGGGCGAACGGCCCGCGCACGACGCTGAACAGCGTGCACTCCCGGCCAACCTTGCTCAGGAAGTCCTTCAAGCGCCAGACGCTGACCTTGCGTACCTGCTTCTGTAACGCTTCGAGCGGCAACGCGTGTTCGCCATTGCTCAGCAGGTAATACACCAGCAACTCTTCGGTAAACGGCTCGAGGTTTTTCGGCAACTGCGCGAAAAACACCCCAAGGTTTTCCAGCACCCGGTTGCGCGACAGCGGTTTGCCCGCTTCTTCGACACAGATCCCGGCGCCGTCGATCAAATACAGTTTGCCGTCCTGACGCAGCAGGTTGTCCAGGTGCAGGTCTTCCTGCCACAGGCCCTTGGCGTGCATCTGCGCAATCGCACCCAGCGCTTCGGCGAGCACCGCTTGCTGCTGGTCAGCCAGCGGCGGCAAGTGTTCAACAGCCTGCCACGCATCAGCCAGGCTGTCGGCGCCTTCCAGAAACTCGAACAGCAGCCAACCACCCTCACCCTCTTGCAGACCATCGGCCAGCAACAGCGGTGTGGTCAGGCCTTGTTCGGCCAACAACCGCACGCCCTTGAGTTCACGCTGAAAATGCCGCGCCGCCTTGCTGCCCACCAACAATTTGGCCAGCACCGGGCGCCCGCGCCACACAGCTGCGCCGACATAACGCTGGCCCGGCAATACCCGCAGCAGGCTCAGCAGTTGCAACTGCCCAGGCCCGGCAGCGTCTGCCAGTTCGATGCTCAGGGGCAGGCTTGGCGTGCGGCCGGCATTTTTCAGTTCGGACAAACGCATCAGCGGTTCTCCTTGTGACTGCGCCGGGCCGCCAGGCGCTGGTGCCAGGTGGCAACCAATGCGCTGTCCTGCGGCTGGTCCAGGTAGGCCGCCAACAGCTGGCGAACCTGATCGTCCGACCACTGCGGCGCACGGCGCAACAGCGGTTCCAGGTCCTTGACCCGGTCACGCCAGCCGAACAGCAGCGGGCGGGTTTTCTCCAGGTCGATCAACTGCGCCGCGTACCCGTCGCCGGTGGCCTGCAGGAAAATATGCTTGGGATAAAAACAGCCATGCACCTGGCCCACGCTGTGCAACTGACGAGCAAGCTGACCGCAGGCCAGCAGGATTGCCCGCTGCTGCACGTCGCTCAACTCAGACCATTGCTCCAGCAATGAATCCAGGTCATTCCAACCATCCAGCGCCCGGGTCAGCAACATCGCCCGATGCTCTCCGGCCACTTTGCGCTCACCGAAAAACGCCGCCTGCAATGCCGGAATACCCAATTGCCGATAGCGGCTGATATTACGAAATTCGCGGGCAAAACTCGGCTCGCCAAACGGGCGGTGCAAGGTGCGCGTCAGGTAGTTGCTCTGGCGCTTGAGGTAGTAGCCCTGGCCTTCGAGTTCGAGGCGAAACACGCTGCTCCAGCCGCCGCGGCTGGTATTGGGCTCGTCCACCGCATCCAGTTGCTTGGCCCACAGCGCGTCGAAAGTGCCGAGGCCGTTGCGCTCAAGCAATGCTCGATCTTCGGCCGCCAGGAAATCACTCATTCTCGCCCCTCGAAAAACTTCACCACGTGGCGAATTCGCTGTTTGTCCGCCGCGCTCAAGTGTTTGCGCTGACGGTATTGCATGTAGAAGCGCAGGCGCTGGGTGGCCGACAAGTGATACTTGGCGACCTTGTCCAGGCAGGCCAGGTCCTTGGTGATGCGGTATTTGAGCCAGAACCCGCGCCAGAAATCGCCGTTGGGGCAATCAATCAGGTACAGGGTTTGCTGGTCATCCACCAACAAATTGCGCCACTTCAAATCGTTGTGGGTAAACCGGTGGTCGTGCATGGTCCGCGTGTATTCAGCGAGCTGGCGACTGATCTTGTTGACCCACACCGGGTCTGACAGTTGCGGGTCATTGCGCTCGGCCAATGCCGACAAGTCTTCAGTCTTCGGCAGCTCGCGCGTGATCATCGCCCCGCGGTGATACGCCAGGCCTTTACGCTCCAGACCCCAGGCGATCACATCGGCGGTGGGTATGCCCCACTTGGCGAAGCGCTTGAGGTTCTGCCATTCGGACTTGACTCGTGGCTTGCCCAGATAGCGGCGCAAACCCTTGCCCGCACCGACGTAGCGCTTGACGTAATAGTTGACCCCGCCGCGCTCCACGCGAATCACTTCGGACAACGGATCGCGGGTCAGCCGCTCGCCTTGCAGGGCGAACACGGCTTCCAGGCTACCAAAGTCATCCGCCAGGGCGGCGTAAGCGGGTTCCAGGTTCCAACCCGCCATCAGAGCGCATCCCCGTATCGTTGCTTGCGTGCGTAAAGCTTGGCGGCCATGCGTTCCAGCGCCGACAGCAGCGCGCTTTGCTCGCCCAGGATCTGGCGCAAAGGCTGCTGGAAGTACGCCTTGAGAAACCGCAGTTTGTCGCGCCGGGTCAAACCGATCTCCAGGGCGGAGTAGTAAAGCCCCGCCAGATCCTTGTCACGCCAGCGCCGGGGAATCTTCGAACGCACCTGGGCACGGTGCAGGTCGATCACCGAGAGCTTGATGTTGTGCACGGTAACCGGTTGGTCGGTGTGCAACAGGAAGTGGCACAGGTAGCAATCACGATGGTTCACGCCACCCCGGTGCATCGTGCCCAGGGTGCGCGCAAGCTCAACGGTCAAGGCATGCCGAATCGCCGGCACGGGCGGCTGTTTGACCCAGTCCATGGTCAGGTCTTCAAGGCTGACGATAGGCGCCAGCTCTTCAGTGACGATGAACGAGTGCTGGTCGGCCGGGTTGCTGCCCTTTTCACCAAAGGCCACGCCTGTCATGGTGGGCACGCCGAGTTCCCGCAGACGCTGGATCGCGTCCCACTCCTGGCCCGCGCCCAAGACAGGCAACTTGGCCGTGATCAGGTTCTTGAGGATTTCACCCCAGCCAATTCCCCGGTGGATCTTTACAAAATAATGGCGGCCTTCCACTTCCGTACGCAGGGTACGGCGCGCGGCCAGCTCACGAAACACCTGGCCGTCCAGCTTCTCGACTTCGGCGAACGCATCGCGTCCGGCCCACAGGGTCTTGAACGGTTCGGCAAGAATCAACTTCATCGGTTTGGCTCCGCCAGAATCAGGTCCGCAGCGTACTGCGGCATGCTATAGAGGTCGGCCGTCTCAGCGAAGGCCAGACCATTGCGGCTCCAGGCCGCGCGCGCTTGTGGATCGTCGAGCATATCCACCAGGTACTGGTTGAGCTGGGCCTGCTCGAACGGTTCGTCCAACACCCGCCCACTCTGGGCCTTGTCGATGTAAAACGCGTAGCCGCAGACCTTGCTCACCAGCACCGGGAGGCCGGCGACCACCGCTTCGATCAGCACCATGCCGGCCGCCTCGTTGTACGCGGGGTGGATCAACAGGTCGGCGCCCAGCAGAAAGCGCGGGATGTCGCTGCGGCCCTTGAAGAACTGCACCTGGTCGCCCAGTCCCAGCGCAGCACTCTGCAATTGGAATACTTTGGGGTCGTCCTGGCCGATTACAAATAGCCGGGTGCGTTTCTTCAGGCTCGACGGCAGCGCGGCCACGGCCTTGAGGCTGCGATCAACGCCCTTGGTCTTGAAGCCCGAGCCAATCTGCACCAGCAGCAAATCATCGTCGGCCAGGCCGAATTCGCGACGAAACTCGGCGCGGATCTCGGCAGCATTGGGCGGCGCGCGGCGGTCGCGGGCGATGCCCGGCGGCAACAAATGAAAACGCTCGGCCTGGGTCCCGTAATACTGGGTGAACAGCTGCTGCTGGTGTTCGGACAGCACCATGATCTGCGTCTTGGCGTCTTTGTCGAACACTGCACGCTCGTATTCGGCAAAGTGCTTGTACCGGCCGAACCAGCGATACATCGGGTTGCGCAGGTTCTGCGCCTTGTCTTCGAACACGCCGTCGGCGGCGAAGTACAGGTCCAGCCCCGGCATCTTGTTGAAGCCCACCACGCGGTCCACCGGGCGCTTGGCCAGGTCGGCCTGGATCCAGGCGTAGAGCTTTTCATTGCGCCGATGGTTGACCAGCGCCTTGACCGGCGCCACCAGCACTTCAAAGCCCGGCGGCACGTCACCCTCCCAGATCAGCGTATAGACGCGAATCTGATGCCCGCGCTGCTGGCACTCCAGGGCAATACGCATGAAGTCGCGCTGCAGGCCACCAAAGGGGAAGTATTTGTAGAGGACAAAAGCCAGTTGCATCAGTGTTCCTCAGCCAGTAACAACGTGCTTAAACGAGTTGCGACACGCTCAGGGTTCAGGCGAGTGAAGCACAGGGGCCACTCGCGCTTGAGATCGAACCGACGCTGGTCTTCGGCAGTCGGTTGATAAGTGCATTTCTTTTGCAGGCAAGGCGCACACGGGAAGTCGCTGGCCAGGTGAATCTGCGCCTTGCCATAAGCCCCGGTCAGGCCAGGATTGGTAGGGCCGAACAGGGAAATCGTTGGCACATCCAGCGCTGCGGCCAAGTGGCCAAGGCCGGTGTCGACCGCGACACACGCCTTCGCACCCGCCAGCACCCGGGCCACGCCCGCGAGGTTCAGCCTGGGCAGCACTTCGGCGTTTTTCAGGCCCTGGGCCAGGCGCTCAGCCCGGGCTTTTTCGGCGGCATTGCCCCACGGCAACTTCACGTCCACGCCAAAGCGGTCCATGCGCTCGGCCAGGTCGCGCCAGTAGGCTTCCGGCCAGTGCTTGGTGTCCCAGGTGGTGCCGTGCAGCAGCAGTACAAACGGTTTTTTCGGCGGCAGGCCCAGCAGCTTGTCGACACTGAGGCCGTAGTCGCCCAGGCCTTTTGGCAGGTCATAACCGAGGGCGACGGCAAACAGCTGGCGCAAGCGCTCCACCGCGTGCTGCCCACGGGCCACGGCCAGGCGTCGGGAATAGAAGTGCGCCGCCAATGGCTCGCGAGCCGACTGTTTGTCGAAACCGGCCACCGGGGCACGTACGTAGCGGGTCAGCCAGGCACTTTTCAGCAGGCCCTGGGCGTCGATCACCAGGTCGTATTTGGTCGACTGCACGCTCTTCTTGAAGCGCCGCCATTCGCCACTCTTGAAGGTCTGCCAGAGGTTCTTGCGCCAGCGGCGGATCGCCACCGGGATCACCTTGTCCACCGCCGGGTGCCAGGTGGGAATCTCGGCGAAGCCTTCTTCCACCACCCAGTCAAACCGGATGCCCGGGATCGCCCGCGCCGCGTCGGTCAACGCCGGCAAGGCATGAATCACATCGCCCAGGGATGAGGTCTTGATTACCAGAACCCGCAACTTAACGAACCTCGACCACAGTGCCCTGCAACCGCTGCAACGCGTCGCTGACAGGTTGCGGCAGCAACTGGCGCAGGCAGTTGTAGTGGCCGAAGCGGCAGGTGCGATCAAAACACGGGCTGCAATCCAGGCCCAGGCGCACCACTTCGACCTTGTCGGCCAGCGGCGGGGTAAACCCGGGAGACGTCGAGCCATACACTGCCACCAGCGGGCGGTTCAGCGCCGCGGCCACGTGCATCAGGCCGGAGTCGTTGGACACCACCGAGTCGGCACAGGACAGCAGGTCGATGGCCTCGGCCAGGGACGTGTCGCCGCTCAAGTTGACCGCCTCTTCGCGCAGCCCCGGGATCAAGCGCTGGCGAATATCCTCGCCCACCGAATGATCGTTTTTCGAGCCGAACAACCAGACCTGCCAGCCCTCGCGAATCTTCATCTCCGCAACCTTGGCGTAATGCTCCGAAGGCCAGCGCTTGGACTCGCCAAACTCGGCGCCAGGGCACAGCGCCAGCACCGGACGGTCCAGCTCCAGGCCGAACTTGGCCAGGGCGGCGTCTCGGGTGACCGGGTCGATTTGCAGGCTCGGGCGCGGATAAGGCGTCGGCAACTCGGCTCCCGGCGCGTAGGCCAGGGCCATGAAGCGCTCGATCATCAGCGGGTAACGGGCCTTGTCGAGCTTGCGCACATCGTTGAGCAGGCCATAGCGAAACTCGCCACGCCAGCCGGTGCGTTTGGCAATACCGGCGAAGAACGGCACCAGTGCCGACTTCATCGAGTTGGGCAACAGGATCGCCTGATCGTACTGGCCAGCCAGGGACTTGCCGATGCGTCGACGGGTCGCCAGCTCCAGCGCGCCGTGGCCGAGCGGGAAGCTCAAGGCCTGACGCACCTCGGGCATGCGCTCAAGGATCGGCCGGCTCCACTCGGGGGCGAGCACGTCGATTTGGCAGTCGGGATGACGTTGCTTGAGGCACTGGAACAGTGTCTGCGCCATCACCATGTCACCGACCCAACTGGGCCCAACGATCAGAATATTCATGTAGTTTCCACAAACGATACGGGGAGGCTCATGCCTCCCCGCCTTATATAGTGTTTCAGCTTAACCCCAGTTCATGCCAGATTCGCTGCACCTGGCGCCGTTCGTCAGCGAACTGGTCCCCGGCCACCGTACCGGCCTCGTTCTGCAGGGCCTGGCGGTGAGCGGCGGAACGGTAGGCTTTATACACCTCGCGCAGCAAATGGGCATCGGCGGCGGGCATCAGCCCGACCTGCTCCAGGCCTTCCAGAATGCGGATATTGTCGGTGTAGCGCAGCAACGATGGATGTTGCGCAGACCACGCCAGAGCCGCGTATTGCACCATAAATTCAATATCGACGATACCTCCGGCGTCCTGCTTGAGGTCGAACGACGCCGTGGGTTCGAAGGCATTCGCCGCCGTTCCCGCCGCCGTGGACTTGGTGCCGAGGTTGTCGCGCATCTTGGCGCGCATCTCGCTGACCTCCTGGCGCAGCTTGTCCAGGTCCTGCGCACGGCCCAGCACTTGCGCCCGTACCTGCTCGAAAGCACGGCCCACATCCTGACTGCCTACCAGCACTCGCGCACGCACCAGCGCCTGGTGCTCCCAGGTCCAGGCTTCGTTTTCCTGATAACGCGCAAATGCGCCCAGGGAACTCACCAGCAAACCGGATGCGCCCGAAGGCCGCAGGCGCATGTCCACTTCATACAACTGGCCCGAGTTGGTCTGGGTGGTCAGCAGATGAATGATTCGCTGCCCCAGCCGGGTAAAGAACTGCGCGCCATCGATCGGCTTGGCACCGTCGGTTTCGGCCTGGGGGTCACCGTCATGGATAAACACCAGGTCCAGGTCAGAACCATGCCCCAATTCGATGCCGCCGACTTTCCCATAACCGACAATGATGAAGCCAGGATCGCACAAGGTGCCGTCCACCCGTTGCGGCGAGCCGTAGCGGGCAACCGTCTGGCGCCAGGCCAGGGCCAGCACTTGCTCGAGGATGGCTTCGGCGAGCCAGGTCAGGTAGTCGCTGACTTTCATCAACGGCAGGCTGCCGGCGATTTCCGAAGCGGCCACCCGCAGGCGGTGGGCCAGCTTGAAGTGCCGTAGGGCTTCCATCTGCTGCTCAAGGTCGTCTTCGGGAATACGCGTCAGGCGTTCGCGCAATTCGGCGGCCAGTTCCGGCGCCAGCGGCGGCTTGAACAGGCGGCCTTCGTTGAGCAGTTCGTCCAGCAGCAGCGGGAAGCGAGTGATCTGCTCGGCAATCCACGGGCTGGCGGCGCACAGGGTCAGAAGGCGACGCAGGGCGTCGGGGTTTTCCGTCAGCAACACCAGATAAGCGGAACGCCGGGCGACGGCTTCGACCAAGGGCAGGACGCGCTCCAGTACCAGGTCCGGGTTGGCATGTTCGACGGCCTGGGCCAGCAAGCGCGGGATAAATGCATCCAGACGCTCGCGACCCAGGCGCTGCATGGCACGCAATTGCGGACTGCTGCGCAGGCCGGCCAGGGTTTTCAAGGCTTTGGGCGCGTCGGTAAAACCGCCTTCCTGCAACTGACGGCAGGCGGCTTCCTCGTCCTGGGACTCTTCCCACAACGGCAACCACTCACCGCCCACCATCAACTCGCTCTCTTCGCCCTCTTCTTCATCCGGATCGGCAATCACCTGGCGGAAATGCCAGTCCACCCGGCCACGCCAGTACATCAGGCGCTCATGAAACGCGGTCCAGTCCGGAAAGCCCAGCATGAAGGCAATCCGCGCCTGGTCTTCGGTGCCATCCGGGAGCATCTGCGTCTGGCGATCGGCGATCGCCTGAATCGCGTGCTCGGTGTAGCGCAGGAATTCATAGCCATCGCGCAGCTCGGCGACCACCGCCGGCGGCAGGTAACCCTGGCCTTCCAGGGTACCCAGCACTTTTAACAGTGGGCGCTGCTGCAGGCTCAGGTCACGGCCACCGTGGATCAGCTGGAACGCCTGGGCGATAAATTCGACTTCACGGATGCCGCCCGAGCCGAGCTTGATGTTCTCGGCCATGCCCTTGCGCCGCACTTCCTGCTGGATCAACTGCTTCATGGTGCGCAGCGCTTCGATGGCGGAAAAGTCCAGGTAACGCCGGTAGACAAACGGTCGCAACATGTCGAGCAGTTGCGCACCGGCCACCTGGTCACCGGCCACTACCCGCGCCTTGATCATGGCGTAGCGTTCCCAGTCGCGGCCCTGGTCCTGGTAGTACTGCTCCAGCGCGTTGAAACTGAGCACCAGCGCCCCGGCTGAGCCGTAAGGTCGCAGGCGCATGTCGACCCGGAACACAAAGCCGTCGACGGTCATCGGGTCCAGGGCCTTGATCAGTTTTTGACCAAGGCGGATGAAGAACTCCTGGTTGTCCAGCGAGCGCTTCACGCCAACCGTGTCGCCGCCTTCGGGGTAGGCGAAGATCAGGTCGATGTCGGACGACAGGTTCAGCTCCACTGCGCCGAGCTTGCCCATGCCGAGGATGACCATGTGCTGCGGTTCGCCGCTGCGACGGCCCGTGGGGGTGCCGAACAATACGCAGTGGCGCTGGTACAACCACTGATAGGCATGGTCGATGCTGGCGTCGGCCATGTCCGACAGGTCGCGGCAGGTTTGCACCAGGTCCGCCTGTCGGGTCAGGTCGCGCCAGATGATCCGCACCTGCTGGCGGGTGCGCTGGCGGCGCAGAACCCGGCCCAGTTCGTCTTCTGTCTCGGCTTGTTGCACGGCCGCCGCAATCTGTCCGCACAGCTCGCCGGGGGCAAAGCTGCGGTCCAGTTCGCCCCAGGCCACCAGCTCGAGCAACATCAAAGGGTCACGAACACTCTGTTCAATGACGAAATCACTGGCGGCGCACACACGGGCGAAGTCAGCCCAACGTTGCGGCGTCCACTCAGAAAGGCCATTATCGCCGTCCAATCCGGCCACGGCGTCACGAAATGACTGCTCGGCCCGCTTGGCAAATGGAAGCAGGATGGCCGGGAGTTCGGCCTGCATTGGAAGGCTCATGGTCTATCCTTGATCGGCGCGTAAAGGGCTTGTAGCTGTGAACGCAAGAACCATGCTCGGTGAAGGACTGTCGAACAAAGGTTAGAAATAGCTGAAAATTTTTCTTTTTTGGCAGTCAACATCAAATCTCTACCCTTTCTTGTTCGCAAAAGATCAACAATAACGATTATGCTCGCCAGCTAGACCGAGCAATCCGCTCAGTCTTGTGTAGTTTTACTACTCGTATATACATTCGAAAGGCTGAAATGGCCGACGATTTGTAGTAAAACTACAGGACGCCGAAGCAACCTTCGGCCATCCAAGAATTTATGTCGTCTGCCCACAAGGCCAGTCGCAAACTTCAGGCAACCGATTCTGGTAGCCTTTCCGCCCTGGAGCAAGCCATGCAAGACCTCGATCCCGTCGAAACCCAGGAATGGCTGGACGCCCTGGAATCGGTTCTCGACAAAGAAGGCGAAGACCGTGCTCACTACCTGATGACCCGTATGGGCGAACTCGCGACCCGCAGCGGCTCGCAACTGCCCTACGCCATCACCACGCCGTATCGCAACACCATCCCGGTAACCCACGAAGCACGCATGCCTGGCGACCTGTTCATGGAACGCCGCATTCGCTCGCTGGTACGCTGGAACGCCATGGCGATGGTAATGCGCACGAACTTGAAAGATTCTGACCTGGGCGGTCACATCTCCAGCTTCGCTTCCAGCGCAACCCTGTATGACATCGGCTTCAACTACTTCTTCCAGGCCCCGACCGAAGAACATGGCGGCGACCTGATCTACTTCCAGGGCCACACCTCGCCAGGCGTCTACGCCCGTGCGTTCATGGAAGGCCGCATCACCGAAGAACAAATGAACAACTTCCGCCAGGAAGTCGACGGCCAGGGCCTCTCGTCCTATCCGCACCCTTGGCTGATGCCTGATTTCTGGCAGTTCCCGACGGTATCCATGGGCCTGGGCCCGATCCAGGCGATCTACCAGGCACGCTTCATGAAGTACCTGGAAGCCCGTGGCTTCATCCCTGAAGGCAAGCAGAAAGTCTGGTGCTTCCTGGGCGACGGCGAGTGTGACGAGCCGGAATCCCTGGGCGCCATTTCCCTGGCTGGCCGCGAGAAGCTGGACAACCTGATCTTCGTCATCAACTGCAACCTGCAGCGCCTCGACGGCCCGGTTCGCGGCAACGGCAAGATCATCCAGGAACTCGAAGGCGTGTTCCGTGGTGCTCAGTGGAACGTGACCAAAGTCATCTGGGGCCGTTTCTGGGACCCACTGCTGGCCAAGGACGTCGACGGCATCCTGCAACGCCGCATGGACGAAGTCATCGACGGCGAGTACCAGAACTACAAGGCCAAAGACGGCGCGTTCGTACGTGAACACTTCTTCAACACGCCTGAACTCAAGGCAATGGTTGCAGACCTGTCCGACGACGAGATCTGGAAACTCAACCGTGGCGGCCACGACCCGTACAAGGTTTACGCGGCGTACCACGAAGCGGTCAACCACAAAGAACAACCGACCGTCATCCTGGCCAAGACCATCAAGGGTTATGGCACCGGTGCCGGCGAAGCGAAGAACACTGCGCACAACACCAAGAAAGTCGATGTCGACAGCCTGAAGTTGTTCCGCGACCGCTTCGACATCCCGGTCAAGGACGAAGAGCTGGAGAACCTGCCGTTCTTCAAGCCGGAGCCAAACAGCGCCGAAGCCCGCTACCTCAGCGAGCGTCGCACTGCACTGGGCGGTTTCGTGCCTCAGCGCCGCGCCAAGAGCTTCAACATCCCGACTCCGCCACTGGATACCCTCAAGGCAATCCTGGACGGCTCGGGCGACCGTGAAATCTCCACCACCATGGCCTTCGTGCGGATCCTCGCGCAGCTGGTCAAGGACAAGGAAATCGGCTCGCGTATCGTACCGATCATCCCGGACGAAGCCCGTACCTTCGGTATGGAAGGCATGTTCCGTCAGTTGGGCATCTACTCCTCCGTCGGCCAGCTCTACGAGCCAGTCGATAAAGACCAGGTGATGTTCTACAAGGAAGACAAGAAGGGCCAGATCCTCGAAGAAGGCATCAACGAAGCGGGCGCCATGAGCTCCTTCATCGCTGCCGGTACTTCGTACTCCAGCCACAACCAGCCGATGCTGCCGTTCTACATCTTCTACTCGATGTTCGGTTTCCAGCGTATTGGCGACCTGGCTTGGGCAGCAGGCGACAGCCGTACCCGTGGCTTCCTGATCGGCGGTACTGCCGGGCGGACCACGCTGAACGGCGAAGGCCTGCAACACGAAGACGGTCACAGCCACATCCTGGCGGGCACCATCCCGAACTGCCGCACCTTTGATCCAACCTACGGCTATGAGCTGGCGGTGATCATCCAGGACGGCATGAAGAAGATGACCGAAGAGCAGCAGGACGTTTTCTACTACATCACCGTGATGAACGAGTCCTACCAGCAGCCAGCCATGCCGGCCGGTGTCGAGGAAGGCATCATCAAGGGCATGTACCTGCTCGAAGAAGACACCAAGGAAGCCGCTCACCACGTGCAACTGATGGGCTCCGGCACCATCCTGCGCGAAGTGCGTGAAGCTGCAAAAATCCTGCGTGAAGAGTTCAACGTCGGTGCTGACGTATGGAGCGTTACCAGCTTCAACGAACTGCGTCGCGACGGCCTGGCCGTAGAGCGCAGCAACCGCCTGCACCCGGGCCAGAAGCCTGCGCGCACCTACGTCGAAGAGTGCCTGGCTGGCCGTAAGGGTCCGGTTATCGCCTCTACCGACTACATGAAGCTGTTTGCTGAACAAATTCGTCAGTGGGTACCGTCCAAGGAATTCAAAGTCCTGGGCACCGACGGTTTCGGCCGTAGTGACAGCCGCAAAAAGCTGCGTCACTTCTTCGAAGTCGACCGTCACTTCGTGGTGTTGGCAGCCCTGGAAGCCTTGGCTGACCGTGGTGAAATCGAACCCAAGGTGGTAGCAGACGCTATCGTCAAGTTCGGGATCAACCCGGAAAAACGCAACCCACTGGACTGCTGAGGAGACTTTCTGTGAGCGAACTCATTCGCGTACCTGACATCGGCAGCGGTGAAGGTGAAGTAATTGAACTGTTTGTGAAGGTCGGCGACACCGTCGAAGCCGACCAGAGCATCCTGACCCTGGAATCGGACAAGGCGAGCATGGAAATCCCTGCTCCCAAGGCCGGCGTGGTCAAAAGCCTGAAAGTGAAGCTGGGCGATCGCCTGAAAGAAGGCGACGAACTGCTTGAGCTGGAAATCGAAGGTGCCGCTGATGCGGCCCCTGCGGCGGCCGCTCCTGCTGCTGCCCCGGCTCCTGCCGCCGAGAAGCCTGCCGCTGCTGCCGAGGCCCCTGCGGCTCCGGCGGCTGCACCTGCCGCCGAAACAGTCCAGGACATTCATGTTCCGGACATCGGTTCGTCGGGCAAGGCTAAGATCATCGAGCTGCTGGTTAAAGTCGGCGACACCGTCGAAGCTGATCAATCGCTGATCACCCTGGAGTCCGACAAGGCCTCCATGGAAATCCCTTCGCCGGCTGCCGGTGTGGTGGAAAGCATTGCCGTGAAGCTGGAAGACGAAGTCGGCACTGGTGACTTCATCCTCAAACTGAAAGTGGCGGGCGCTGCTGCCCCGGCTGCTGCCGCTCCGGCCGCCGCTGCTCCGGCCGCCAAGGCTGAAGCCGCACCGGCTGCTGCCGCGCCTGCACCTGCGCCTGCTGCAAAAGCGGAGGCCGCACCGGCTCCGGCGGCTGCACCTGCGCCAAGCGGTGCCAAGGTTCATGCCGGCCCTGCCGTGCGCCAACTGGCCCGTGAATTCGGCGTCGAGTTGAGCGCGGTAACCGCCAGCGGTCCTCACGGTCGCGTGCTCAAGGAAGACGTGCAGGTTTACGTCAAATCCATGATGCAGAAGGCCAAGGAAGCTCCGGCTGCCGGCGCTGCTACCGGTGGCTCGGGCATTCCGCCGATCCGCACCGTCGACTTCAGCCGCTTCGGCGAAATCGAAGAAGTGCCGATGACCCGCCTGATGCAAATCGGCGCGGCCGGCCTGCACGCCAGTTGGCTGAACATCCCGCACGTGACCCAGTTCGACCAGGCCGACATCACCGACCTGGAAGCATTCCGCGTTGCGCAGAAAGCCGTGGCCGAGAAGGCCGGCGTGAAGCTGACCGTGCTGCCTCTGCTGCTCAAGGCTTGCGCACATTTGCTCAAGGAACTGCCGGACTTCAACAGTTCGCTGGCGCCAAGCGGCAAGGCGATCATTCGCAAGAAGTACGTGCACATCGGCTTTGCCGTCGACACTCCGGATGGCCTGCTGGTACCGGTCATCAAGAACGTCGACCAGAAGAGCCTGCTGCAGCTTGCCGCTGAGGCTGCTGCACTGGCTGCCAAGGCCCGCGACAAGAAGCTCACCCCGGACGACATGCAGGGCGCGTGCTTCACCATCTCCAGCCTCGGGCACATTGGCGGCACTGGCTTCACGCCAATCGTCAACGCGCCGGAAGTGGCGATCCTGGGTGTTTCCAAGGCCACTATCCAGCCTGTGTGGGACGGTAAAGCGTTCCAGCCGAAGCTGATGCTGCCACTGTCGCTGTCCTACGATCACCGTGTGATCAACGGCGCGGCTGCCGCACGCTTCACCCAGCGCCTGAGCCAGTTGCTGAACGACATCCGCACCATCCTGCTTTAAGCAACAACAGGTCTTCTGCCCATGCAGAAGACCTGGCTTCAACGATTTCCGAGCGCCACGCTCGTACCTCAACCCCGCCAATTGGCGGGGCTTTTTTTGCCTGCTTTCCAGGGAAAACCTGGACACGGAAATCGAGGTTGTACACCGCCCATCACCCCGGTTGCAGAAAACCGCTCGCTGGCCGATAACCCACTTATAGCACTTAGCCTTCATCCTCTCTTGTCAGCCTGTGCTGCATGATGCAACCTTGCCGCAGGCAACAGTAAAGAGGGCGTGAGCCCGGCGCGATGCGCATTTTTCCAAGCGAGTTTCCCCATGAAAAGCCAACCCGATGTCGCCCGTACGGCGGCCGAGGTAGTGACGCAATTACCGGTGCCTTCGCGCCTCGGTATGCTGCGTTTCGAGCGGCTTAATGAGGCTAGCTGGGCCCTGCTGTACCTCGACCCCAATTGCGAACGCCAGTTCGGCCTGCCCGCGATGGAACTGTGCGCCCTGATCGGCTCGCCCTACGCCAGCCTGATGGAGCCCCAGGCGCGCTATCAGCTGCATGATGCGATCCAGGAACAGCTGACCATCAGCCCGCATTACCTGGTGCGCTACACCCTGCACACCAACGACGGCCCGTTGAGCCTGCTGGAACTGGGTGAAGCCTACAAACAACACAATCGTCACCTGCTGCGCGGCTACCTGATGGTGGTCGACGGCCTGTTCAGTGATCTCCCACCGGCCCCTGCGGCAGACCTGGAGAGCCAGAACAGCCGCTTGCAGATTGCCCTGGAACTCAACCAGCGCGCCCAGCAGGAACAACTGCAACACCTTGAGCGGGTACGCGCCCAGCAGGAATTGATCCTGCTGCTGGCCCGCCAGCGCTACAGCACCAACAACTCGCTGCAGGAAGCCGCCGAGCTGATCACCCGCAGTGCCTGCGATATCTACCAGATCGACTGCGCGAGCATCTGGAACCTCGAAAACCAGCATCTGGTGCCGATTTCCGCTTATCACCGCGCCGATCAGCAGCACCACCTGCCAGAGTCTATCGATGCCAGTGGCTTCCCGGATTACCTGGAAGCCCTGCAAACCAGCCGTGCGATCGACGCCACCAACGCCATGCGCGACCCACGCACGCGTGAAATGGCCGAGAGCCTGCGCCCGCGGGACATCCACGCCATGCTCGACGCCAGCATCCGCGTCGATGGCAATGTGGTCGGCGTGTTGTGCCTGGAGCAAAGTGGCAGCACCCGCGTCTGGCAGTCCGACGAGATCGCCTTTGCCGGCGAGCTGGCCGACCAGTTCGCCCAGGTGATCAACAACCACAACCGCCGCACCGCCACCAGTGCCCTGCACTTGTTCCAGCGAGCCGTGGAGCAAAGCGCCAATGCGTTCCTGCTGGTCAATTGCGACGGCGTGGTGGAATACGTCAACCCCAGCTTTACCGCGATCACCCAGTACAGCACCGATGAAGTCCACGGCCACCAGCTGTCGGAACTGCCGGCGCTGGAGAACCTCAGCGAGCTGCTGTTCGACGCGCCTTCAAGCCTGGCCAAGAGCAACAGTTGGCAAGGCGAGTTCAAGAGCAGGCGCAAAAACCTCGAACCCTACTGGGGCCAGTTGTCGATCTCCAAGGTTTATGGCGACAACCGTGAGCTGACCCATTACATCGGCATCTACGAAGACATCACCCAGACCAAGCTGGCCCAGCAGCGCATCGAGCGGCTGGCCTACACCGACAACCTGACCAACCTGGGCAACCGCCCGGCGTTCATCCGCAACCTGGACGAACGCTTTGCCCGGGACAGCGACAGCCCCATCAGCCTGCTGCTGGTGGACATCGACAACTTCAAGCGGATCAACGACAGCCTCGGCCACCAGACCGGCGACAAGCTGCTGATCAGCCTGGCCCGGCGCCTGCGCAACAGCCTGACCGCCAGTGGCAGCCTGGCGCGGTTTGCCAGTAACGAATTTGCCGTGCTGCTGGACGATACCGACCTTGAAACCGGCCAGCAGGTCGCCAGCCAGTTGCTGGCGACCCTCGACAAGCCGATGTTCGTCGACAACCAGCTGATCAGCGTCACCGGCTCCGTGGGCCTCGCCTGCGCGCCGCTGCATGGCCGCGACCCGCAGACCCTGATGCGCAACGCCGGCCTGGCGCTGCACAAGGCCAAGGCCAACGGCAAACACCAGGTGCAGGTATTTACCGAAGCGCTGAATGCCGAAGCCAGCTACAAGCTGTTCGTGGAAAACAACCTGCGCCGCGCCCTGACCCAGAACGAACTGGACGTGTTCTACCAGCCCAAGCTGTGCCTGCGCAGCGGTCGTCTGCTGGGGATGGAAGCGTTGTTACGCTGGAACCATCCGGAAAAGGGCATGATCCGCCCCGATCAATTCATCAGCGTGGCGGAAGAGACTGGGCTGATCATCCCCATCGGCAAATGGATCGCCCGCCAGGCCTGCCGCATGAGCCGACAGCTGACCGCCGCCGGCATGGGCAACCTGCAAGTGGCGATCAACCTGTCGCCCAAGCAGTTTTCCGACCCGGACCTGGTGGCCTCGATTGCCACGATCCTCAAGGAGGAACAGTTGCCGGCCAACCTGCTGGAACTGGAGTTGACCGAAGGCCTGCTGCTGGAAGCCACCGAAGACACGCGCCTGCAACTGGACCAACTGAAGAGTTTCGGCTTGACCCTGGCGATGGATGACTTCGGTACCGGTTACTCGTCGCTGAGCTACCTGAAAAAATTCCCGATCGACATCATCAAGATTGATCGCAGCTTCATCCATGAAATCCCGGACAACCAGGACGACATGGAAATCACCTCGGCGGTGATCGCCATGGCCCACAACCTCAAGCTCAAGGTGGTGGCCGAAGGCATCGAGACTGCCGAGCAGCTGGCGTTCCTGCGCCGCCACCGTTGCGACGTCGGCCAGGGCTACCTGTTCGACCGGCCAATCCCGGGGGCCGAGCTGATGACGATGCTTAAACGCTACCCTCGCGGGCCAATCGCCTGACAGCGCGGTAACACTCGGGCACACTGGCAGTCTGAACTCTTACTTGTAACTCAATCTGACTGAGAGGACTGATCATGGTCTTGCGCTCGGAAATCCTGGTGAATAAAAACGTGCTTCCCACTCAAGAACAAGCTTTGCCTGGCCGTGAAACCCCGATGTCGCTGCCCGAGACGCACTTCGTCAACGGCAACCCGCTACTGGGCCCCTTTGTCGACAACGTAGAGTTTGCGATCTTCGGCCTGGGTTGCTTCTGGGGTGCAGAGCGTCGTTTCTGGCAGCGCGACGGTGTGGTCAGCACGGTGGTGGGCTATGCCGGCGGCTACACGCCGAACCCGACGTATGAAGAAGTCTGCTCGGGCCTGACCGGCCACAGCGAAGTGGTGTTGGTGGTGTTTGACCAGGACAAGATCAGCTACGAAGAGCTGCTGAAAATGTTCTGGGAACTGCACAACCCGACCCAGGGCATGCGCCAGGGCAATGACATCGGCAGCCAGTACCGCTCGGTGATCTACGCGGTCAAACCGGAGCATCTGGAAGCGGCGAAGGCCAGTGCACAGGCTTATCAGACTGAACTGACCAAGGCCGGCCTGGGTACCATCACCACCGAAATCGAAGAAGCGCCGACGGTGTATTTCGCCGAGGCGTACCACCAGCAGTACCTGGCGAAGAATCCGCAGGGTTACTGCGGAATCGGCGGCACCGGCGTGACCTGCCCGATCTAAGAGCGACACCGATAAAAATGTGGGAGCGGGCTTGCTCGCGAAAGCGGAGTGTCAGTCACTGAATGTGTTTCTGTGTTTCTGATACACCGCATTCGCGAGCAAGCCCGCTCCCACATTGGGTCTTCAATACCTTGAGATTGGCTTACTCGGCGATAAGCCAATCCATCTGCCAGCCACCCTGGGTTTGCCCAAGCTGCTTGGACAACCACGGCAGCAGCTCACGCAACTCCTCCTCCAGCCCCCACGGCGGATTGGCAATCGCCAGACCCGAACCGGTCAGGGTGTTGGGCGTGTCCAGCGGATGCACCAGCAATTCCACCCGCAGCAACTTCGGCGCACCGGTACCGGCCAGGTCCTGGTAGAAGCGGCGCAGCATGCGCTGGTCCTTCACCGGGTACCAGATCGCAGCCACTGTCTGGCGCATCCGGCTCACGGCTTCCTTGAGGGACGCGGCGCAGCGCTGCATCTCGTCGAGCTTCTCGAACGGCGGGTCTATCAACATCAACGCACGCTTTTCCGGCACCGGCAGCAATGCCCGTGGCACGTGCCAGCCTTCGCCAAGGTGGACTTTCACCCGACGATCACCCTTCATGTTGTCCTTGAGCAGCAGGCCGTCTTCCGGGTGCTTTTCGTTGAGCAGCACGCGGTCCTGAGGACGAGTCAGGCGTCGCGCCAGCTCCGGCGAACCCGGGTAGTAGCGCAATTCGCCATCCGGGTTCATCTCGTGCAGCACACGCATGTAATCGGCGGTCAGCGGCGGCAGGTCGGCCTGGCCCCACAGGCGGGCGATGCCTTCCAGGTATTCACCGGTACGGTTCGCCTGGTCGCCCTGCAGGTCGTACAGACCAATGCCGGCGTGGGTGTCGAGATAGGCAAACGGCTGCTCCTTGCGCGACATCAGGGCGATGAGGCGGGTCAAGGTCAGGTGTTTGAAGACATCGGCGTGGTTGCCGGCGTGATAGGCGTGACGATAATTCATGGTTGCTCCTGCGCAGGGGGCGAAGTTTACCTTTTACGCAGGCAAAGGTGCAGGGCTGCGCGTCAGGTGGCGCTTATGCCGCAAACACAGGGGCGCTGCCGAAAATAGTCTAATTGGCGGTGCGAAAGCGGATTTATTGTGGCGAGCAATTATCCATGGAGGTCATAACAACTCATGAAAGACGCCACCATCGCTTTGCACCATGGCTTCAAGTCGGACCCGACTACCAAGGCCGTCGCCGTGCCGATCTACCAGAACGTCGCTTTCGAATTCGATAACGCCCAGCACGGCGCCGACCTGTTCAACCTCGACGTGCCCGGCAATATCTACACGCGCATCATGAACCCCACCAACGACGTGCTGGAGCAACGCATCGCAGCACTCGAAGGCGGCATCGCGGCCCTGGCGGTGTCGGCCGGCAGCGCGGCGATCCACTACGCGATCCAGACCCTGACCCGTGCCGGTGACAACATCGTCACCACCCCGCAGCTGTACGGTGGCACCTACACCCTGTTCGCCCACTTGCTGCCGAGCTTCGGCGTTGACGTGCGCTTCGCCCGTGACGACTCCGCCGAAGCCATCGCCGAGCTGATCGATGACAACACCAAACTGGTGTACTGCGAGAGCATCGGCAACCCGGCAGGCAATATCATCGATATCGAAGCCCTGGCCAACGTCGCCCACGCCCGTGGCGTGCCGCTGATGGTGGACAACACCGTGGCCACGCCAATCCTGTGCAAGCCGATCCAGTTCGGCGCGGACATCGTCGTGCATTCGGTGACCAAATACGTGGGCGGCCACGGCAACTCGCTGGGTGGCGTGATCGTCGACAGCGGCACCTTTCCCTGGACCCAGTACCCGGAGAAATTCCCCGGACTCAACCAGCCGGAGCCGGCCTATCACGGTGTGGTCTACACCGAAAAATTCGGCCCGGCGGCGTTCATTGCCCGCGCCCGTACCGTGCCGCTGCGCAACACCGGCGCGGCCCTGGCGCCGATGAATGCATTCCTGCTGCTGCAAGGCCTGGAAACCCTGGCCCTGCGCATGGAGCGCCACACCGAAAACGCCTTGAAGATTGCCCACTTTCTGCAAGACCACGCACTGGTGGAGTGGGTCAGCTACGCCGGCCTGCCGGATCACCCCCACCATCACCTGGCGCAAAAATACATGCAGGGCAAACCGTCGGCGATTCTGTCCTTCGGCCTGAAGGGTGGTTATGAGGCGGGCGTGCGTTTCTACGATTCGCTGCAGATCTTCAAGCGCCTGGTGAACATCGGCGATGCCAAGTCCCTGGCCTGCCACCCGGCGTCCACCACCCATCGCCAGATGAATGAACAGGAGCAGGCGAAGGCCGGGGTGAAGCCGGAGATGATTCGCCTGTCGGTGGGCATCGAGGCCATTGAAGACCTGATCGAGGACCTGCAGCAGTCGCTGGCCTCAACCCAGCTCTGAGGCCAGCCAGGCGGCCAGCGCCTGATGGCTGACATCCGGCCGGCGCACGAAGTAGGCGACCTTGTGCTTCAAGGTCGCCGGCACAAAGGCGCTGTACAGGTCCGGGCGCTGTTCTTCCAGCCATTGCAACAGGTTGTCCACCTGCGTAACGCTCGATTGCTCACCCAAGTGCTGGAGAACATGCGGCGGCACTTGCCACCATGGGCCGGGCTTTGCCGCTCCCGCTGCCGTAACCGCTACCTCATGCTGGCGACCATTGATCCAGTAGCGACTGAACACCGGGAGCAACTCCTTTGCCTGTGGCCCCAGCGCCTGCAACACAGGCAGGACATAAGCACCGTCCCAGAAGCGAAAGAACACCGCCGGCCCTTCCGGCAACAGTACCTTGGTCAGGCTGCGCAGATGCTCGACGACGGTGTGCAAGGAACAGGACGACACCGCCAGCCAACCCCAGTCGATACCTTCACATTCAGCGGCCCATTTCAAAAAAGCGCTGTCGACGGCGACCACCGCGACGTAGGGCATGACCTCCTCCCACGCTGCATACTCGCTGCCCGCCCAGATGGGGCTAAGTGCACGTCCGTCGGTACGCCGCCACGCATCGAGCGGCTTGCAGTCGCTGGCATTGCCCATCACCACAAACAACTGCTCGCCCGCCTGCAACGGCGCAGCCTCAAGCCACTGCCCGGGAGAAATCATGGCGCACCCGCGGGCAGTGATGTATTGCGATGCAGGGGCGTATTGCACACGCCATTCCTGCAGCGCTCGCACTCTTCGCAAAAGGGTGCGCTGCGCTTCAGGCTTAACACCTGGACGGCACTCAACGGTGCAGGTATTACCGCCAGCAACTTTTCCTGCAGCCCCGGCGTCAGCGGCGCTCCCGCCGGTGCCGGGGAGCCGCCAAGCTGGATTTGCGTGCTGCTGAAAATCCCGCCCGCCGAAACGTTGATCCACTGCCCACCGGCCTGGAGGGTCACGCTGGCACCCGCATCAATAACGACGTTTTGCCCGGCACCGATGTGAATGGTCAACCCGGCACGTACCTGCTGGGAGCCCGCGACCATCAGGTGATCGTCCTGCTTGAGTTCGGTCAGGCGGTTGCCGTGGGTGGTGCGCTGTTCTTCGCCCTGAAGCTCGTGACGATCAAGGCCTTTGACGATCACATCGCGCTGGTTGTCGACCTGCACGTGCTGGTCGTGCAATACATGCTGGGTCCAGTTGCGCTGGGCGCGCAGGTAGATTTCCTCGGCACCCTTGCGGTCCTCGATGCGCAGCTCGTTGTAGCCACCGCCGCCGGGGCTGGTCTGGCTACGGAAGATGCTGCGGGTCTTGTCGGCTGGCAGGTCCAGCGGCACCGGCGTGGCGGCATTGGCCAGGCAACCGACCACCAGCGGCGTGTCGGCGTCGCCGTCGACGAAACCCACCAGCACCTCCATGCCCACCCGCGGGATCAACACCGAGCCGTAGTGCTCATGGGCCCAGCCACTGGCCACCCGCAGCCAGCAACTGGAATGTTCGTCGTGCTCCCCGGCGCGATCCCAGGCCATCTGCACCTTGACCCGGCCATACTCGTCACAATGGATCTCGCTGCCTGCCGGCCCTGTCACCACGGCGTTTTGATAGCCAGACACCGGCGGTCGCGATACCAGCAGCGGTGTTCGAAACGGCACCTCCCATGGCGTTACGACAAAGTGATTGCTGTAGCCCTGAGCCGATTCATCACCTGAGGCGTCGATGGCCGACTCCTCCAGCACCTGAGGCTGGCGCCCTGCATGCGTCACCTGGGTGACCAGCCACAAATCATTCCATTCCTGGCGAGGATGCCCTCCCATCCTCAGGAACTGCCCGCTGACCAGGGACGGCTGGTCGCTATGGCCACTGGCCTGGCGAAAGTCACCGCGATGGCGCTCCAACCTACGTTGCGCCAGGTATTTACCATGAGCGCGATCCGTAAAATTCCCGGGATAACACTGTTCCTCCAGCATGGGACGCTGGCCGCCGGACGCCGTGCTTTCCAAGCTCAGGCGTGGCTTTCTGAAGTCGTAGTCCCGCAGATTCACATCGGTGGTACGGGTCTTCAACCGCAGGGTAAAACGCTTGATCACCGGCGTGTCGGCAACCATCCCCGAACCCGCCGCGTATTGAGTGGCTTGCTCAGGCTGGGCGAACACGCTCTGGTCATCGCCGAACACCAAAAGGTGGCGCTCGGGGTGATGCTGGAAGTGGTAGTGAATGCCCGACTCGGCGCACAAGCGCTGGATGAACGCCAGATCGGTTTCGCCAAACTGAACGCAGTACTCACGCTCGGGGTACACCCCGCTCAGTTGAAACGAGAAGGCATCCGCCTGGATACCCTGCCCTTCCAGCACCAGTGCAATGATCTGCGGCACCGTCCGGTTCTGGAAAATCCGCTGGTGAGCGCTGTGCTCAAGATAAGCCAACCGCGGAACCAGCGTGATCTGATAACGCGTCAGGCGCTTGCCCGAGTCGCCTTGTGCCACCCGATAAACTTGGCCATGAATACCATGGCCATGCGCATCAAACCCCAGGAACGCCTGGCGATGCATCAAGCTTTCCAGGTCAAGGTCGGGCTGCTCGCTGACCAGTTCAAGGTCAAAACGATAGGGCAGGCTGATGAATTCATCGCCAGTGAACTCACGTACCTTGAGAACACTTGGCACACCGTCGAGGGTCAGGCTAAAGGCACTTTGATTGGCAGGAGCGAACATCCGGTGTTTCTCTGCGAGTAGTGGGTGGCCGATTCTGCACCAGCTGTTTGCCGAGCTGAGTGCGCTTCAGGCAAATCAGTAAATCCCTACATCGCAGGCGCTTTAATCTTCATGTATCAGGCATCGAAGCCCTACCACCAGCGTGCTAGCTTATTCGTCCCCCGTCGCCCCATGACAATGGAAAAAACATGGCCACCCGCTACGCAAAAATCGTCCTGACCCTTGCCCTGGCAGCCTTCGCCACACTCGTGGCCTTCAGCAACATCACCGACTACGGCTCCAACTTTGCCTTCGTCAAACATGTGCTGAGCATGGACACCACCTTCCCCGGCAACGCCGCGATGTATCGCGCCATCACCACCCCATGGCTGTGGCACGGTGCATATTGGCTGATCATCGCCGGTGAAGCACTGACGGCCGTGCTGCTGGCGCGTGGAGCACTGGCCTTGTGGCGGGCTCGTCGTGCCACAGGTATCGACTTCAATCGCGCCAAGAAAAGCGCAATCGTCGGGCTGACCCTGGGTTTCGTGGTGTGGTTCTTCGGCTTTATGGTGATCGGCGGCGAGTGGTTCCTGATGTGGCAATCCCATCAGTGGAACGGCCAGGAAGCGGCGTTCAAGTTCTATATGGCGATCCTGGGTGTGCTGATTT
This sequence comes from Pseudomonas sp. 21615526, assembly GCF_013386245.1. NCBI lineage: Bacteria > Pseudomonadati > Pseudomonadota > Gammaproteobacteria > Pseudomonadales > Pseudomonadaceae > Pseudomonas > Pseudomonas sp. 21615526. Next base: position 133,716 of record NZ_JACAOM010000054.1, read on the forward strand.
TTCTCAACCAGCCGGACACTGACCACGACTGAAAAACCACGAATTCAAAATCGGTGGATGCCCTTTCACAAACTACTGTCAGATAGCTGACGGTAGTTTGTAGCCCTTTTCCCAAAGTATAAAAACCGCCTCACATTCAACGCTCACAGCCACCAGGCGAGCGCTTACATTGGCCGTTTACTTCAGTGATCATCTGAACCTGTGAAAACAACACTGCGAGATCTGGAAGGCAAAAAAAACGGCCCGTCATCCAAAAGATGCGGGCCGTTTTCACTTCAGCGGGCATTCAAGCCCCCGCCGATTACTTGTTGAGGTTGTAATCCGCCTCGGCTGCGTCAAACCGCTGAAGCATGCCAGCCGTCGGAGCGCCCAGCTTGCTCACGAAGTAGATCGCCAGGCTGGCGAAGATGAAGCCCGGGATGATTTCGTACAGGCCAAACAGGCTGAAGTGCTTCCACACGATCACGGTGATCGCACCCACCAGGATGCCGGCCAATGCGCCATTACGCGTCATGCCTTTCCACAGTACGGAGATCAGTACCACAGGACCGAACGCAGCACCGAAACCGGCCCAGGCGTAGCTCACCAGGCCCAGTACGCGGTTTTCCGGGTTGGCGGCCATGGCGATGGCGATCAGCGCCACCAACAGCACCATGGCGCGACCGACCCATACCAGCTCGACCTGGGAGGCGTTTTTACGCAGGAAGGTTTTGTAGAAGTCTTCGGTGAGGGCACTGGAGCACACCAGCAACTGGCAGCTCAGGGTGCTCATTACCGCCGCCAGGATGGCCGACAGCAGCACACCGGCAATCCATGGGTTGAAGAGCAGCTTGGCCAGCTCGATGAACACACGCTCGTGGTTCTCGGTCACGGGACCGGCGACTTCCGGGTGCGCCGAGAAGTAGGCGATACCGAAGAAGCCCACCGCCACGGTGCCGCCCAGGCACAGGATCATCCAGGTCATGGAGATGCGACGTGCGTTGGCAATAGATTTCACCGAATCCGCCGCCATGAAACGCGCGAGGATGTGCGGCTGGCCGAAGTAACCCAGGCCCCAGCCCATCAGCGAAATGATGCCGATGAAGGTGGTGTTTTTCAGCATGTTGAAGTTGTCAGGGTTCTGCGCTTCGATCGCCAGGAAGGTGGTGTCGACGCCACCGGTGGCCAGCAGCACGATGATCGGGGTCAACAACAAGGCGAAGATCATCAGCGTGGCTTGCACGGTGTCGGTCCAGCTCACGGCCAGGAAACCACCGACGAAGGTGTAGGCAATGGTCGCGGCAGCACCGGCCCACAGCGCGGTCTCGTAGGACATGCCGAAGGTGCTTTCAAACAGACGGGCGCCAGCCACGATGCCGGAAGCGCAGTAGATGGTGAAGAACACTAGGATCACCACCGCAGAGATGATTCGCAGCAGGCCGCTTTTATCTTCGAAACGGCTGGAGAAGTAATCCGGCAGGGTCAGGGCGTCGCCGTTGTGCTCGGTCTGCACCCGCAGGCGGCCGGCTACAAACAGCCAGTTCAGGTAGGCACCGACGATCAGGCCGATGGCGATCCAGCTTTCCGACAGGCCAGACATGTAGATCGCGCCGGGCAAGCCCATCAGCAACCAGCCGCTCATGTCCGAGGCACCGGCCGAAAGCGCGGTAACCACGCTGCCGAGGCTGCGACCGCCGAGGATGTAGTCGGAAAGGTTGTTGGTGGAGCGATAGGCCATAAAGCCGATCAGCACCATGGCAGCGATATAGATCACAAATGTGATCAGGGTAGGATTACTTACGCTCATTGAGTTACGCCCTGGCTTTGTTTTTATGTAGCGGCGGTCTGTCCGGACGGCCATCCACTTTGCTAGTGGATAGACGAAGCCTGGCGCCGCGCATTTATGACTGACGTTTCCCCAGGAAAGCCATCAGCCGATGAACCGTCAGTAAGAGGTTGCACCTTGGGCGCGAATGCTATTCAACAAAGCAAATAAGGTGCAACCAGTTTCTTGAGAATAAGTTGCACCTCGATGTTTTTTGTGGAAAACACCGTGTTTTTGCTCCTTTTCGGAGCAAGAGCAGCCAAAGTCATAAGCAAATGCACCAAGGCGCAGCCGATTCGGCTGCGACGATAATTTTTCCCGATCAGCATCAAAAATTTCATGGATAAAAAGGGTTGCACCCGGTTGCACCTCTCTCGGCGCAAAGCTAATCTTGCCGCCAGCTGATGCCACGCAGTAGTGGCACCCATGAGGATAAAAAGATGGCTACGACCACCCTTGGGGTCAAACTTGACGACCCGACCCGCGAGCGCCTGAAGGCGGCCGCGACCTCCATTGATCGCACGCCGCACTGGCTGATCAAGCAGGCGATTTTCAATTACCTGGAGAAACTCGAGGGTGGTGCAACCCTGGCCGAGCTCAACGGCCTGGGCAGCAAGGACGCGGAAGAAGCCGGCGAGGTCCAGACCGACCACGCCCACCAGTGCTTCCTGGAATTTGCCGAAAGCATCCTGCCGCAATCCGTACTGCGCGCCTCGATCACCGCCGCCTACCGTCGCCCGGAGCCGGAAGTGGTGCCGATGCTGATCGAGCAGGCTCGCTTGCCCGCGGCAATGGCCGAGGCCACCAACAAGCTCGCCTCTTCGATCGCCGAGAAACTGCGCAATCAGAAAAGCGCCGGCGGCCGTGCAGGCATCGTCCAGGGCCTGCTGCAAGAATTTTCCCTGTCGTCCCAGGAAGGCGTAGCGCTGATGTGCCTCGCCGAAGCGCTGCTGCGCATCCCGGACAAGGGCACCCGCGACGCACTGATCCGCGACAAGATCAGCACCGGCAACTGGCACCCGCACCTGGGCAACAGCCCGTCGCTGTTCGTCAACGCCGCCACCTGGGGCCTGTTGCTGACCGGCAAACTGGTCGCGACCCACAACGAAGCCGGCCTGACCTCGTCCCTGAGCCGCATCATCGGCAAGAGCGGCGAGCCGATGATCCGCAAGGGCGTCGACATGGCCATGCGCCTGATGGGCGAGCAGTTCGTCACCGGCGAAACCATCGCCGAAGCCCTGGCCAATGCGAGCAAGTTCGAAGCCAAGGGCTTCCGCTATTCCTACGACATGCTCGGTGAAGCCGCACTTACCGAACATGACGCCCAGAAATACCTGGCCTCGTACGAACAAGCCATCCACTCGATCGGCAAGGCGTCCCACGGTCGCGGGATTTATGAAGGCCCGGGCATTTCCATCAAGCTTTCGGCCCTGCACCCGCGTTACAGCCGTGCGCAGTACGAGCGCGTGATGGACGAGCTGTACCCGCGCCTGCTGTCGCTGACCCTGCTGGCCAAGCAGTACGACATCGGCCTGAACATCGACGCCGAAGAAGCCGACCGCCTGGAGCTGTCCCTCGACCTGCTGGAACGCCTGTGCTTCGAGCCGCAACTGACCGGCTGGAACGGCATCGGTTTCGTGATCCAGGCTTACCAGAAGCGTTGCCCGTATGTGATCGACTACGTGATCGACCTGGCACGCCGCAGCCGCCACCGTCTGATGATCCGCCTGGTAAAAGGCGCGTACTGGGACAGCGAAATCAAGCGCGCCCAGGTCGAAGGCCTGGAAGGCTATCCGGTGTACACCCGCAAGGTGTACACCGACGTTTCCTACATTGCCTGCGCACGCAAACTGCTTTCGGTACCGGAAGTTATCTACCCGCAGTTCGCCACCCACAACGCTCACACCTTGTCGGCGATTTACCATATTGCCGGTCAGAACTATTACCCCGGCCAGTACGAGTTCCAATGCCTGCACGGCATGGGCGAGCCTCTGTACGAGCAGGTTGTAGGCAAGGTCTCCGAAGGCAAGCTGAACCGTCCGTGCCGCGTGTACGCACCCGTCGGCACCCACGAAACACTGCTGGCTTACCTGGTGCGTCGCCTGCTGGAAAACGGCGCCAACACCTCGTTTGTCAACCGTATTGCCGACCAATCCATCTCGATCCAGGAGCTGGTGGCCGATCCAGTGGCCAGCATCGAGCAGATGGCGACGCTGGAAGGCGGCTTCGGCCTGCCGCACCCGCGTATCCCGCTGCCGCGTGACCTGTATGGTGCCGAGCGCGCCAACTCCGCCGGTATCGACCTGGCCAACGAACACCGCCTGGCGTCGCTGTCCTGCGCCTTGCTGGCTACCGCGCATAACAACTGGAAAGCCGCGCCGATGCTCGGTTGCGCTTCCAGCAATGAAGCGGCTGCACCGGTGTTGAACCCGTCGGATCTGCGTGACGTGGTTGGCCACGTACAGGAAGCAACTGTCGAAGACGTCGACAACGCCATCCAGTGCGCCCTGAACGCTGCGCCAATCTGGCAGGCCACCCCGCCCGCCGAACGCGCCGCGATCCTGGAACGTGCCGCCGACCTGATGGAAGGCGAGATCCAGCCGCTGATGGGCCTGCTGGCCCGCGAAGCCGGCAAGACCTTCGCCAACGCCATCGCCGAAGTGCGTGAAGCCGTGGACTTCCTGCGTTACTACGCGGTGCAGGCTCGCAACGATTTCACCAACGACGCTCACCGCCCGCTGGGTCCGGTGGTGTGCATCAGCCCGTGGAACTTCCCGCTGGCGATCTTCAGTGGCCAGGTCGCCGCTGCACTGGCCGCCGGCAACCCGGTACTGGCCAAGCCTGCCGAGCAAACACCGCTGGTGGCCGCACAAGCCGTGCGCCTGCTGCTGGAAGCCGGGATTCCGGAAGGCGTGCTGCAACTGCTGCCGGGCCAGGGCGAAACCGTCGGTGCGCGCCTGGTGGGTGATGATCGCGTCAAGGGCGTGATGTTCACCGGTTCCACCGAGGTTGCGCGCTTGCTGCAACGCAGTGTCGCCGGCCGCCTGGATGCACAGGGTCGTCCGATTCCGCTGATCGCCGAAACCGGTGGCCAGAACGCAATGATCGTCGACTCCTCGGCACTCACCGAACAAGTGGTGATCGACGTAGTGTCGTCGGCCTTCGACAGTGCCGGTCAACGTTGCTCGGCCCTGCGCGTACTGTGCTTGCAGGAAGATTCCGCTGACCGCGTCATCGAAATGCTTAAAGGTGCCATGGCTGAATGCCGCCTCGGCAACCCGGAGCGCCTGTCGGTGGATATCGGCCCGGTGATCGACGCCGAAGCCAAGGCTGGCATCGAGAAACATATCCAGGCCATGCGCGACAAAGGCCGCAACGTTTACCAGGTCGCGATTGCCGATAGCGAAGAGATCAAGCGCGGCACCTTCGTGATGCCAACCCTGATCGAACTGGAAAGCTTCGACGAACTGCAACGGGAGATCTTCGGCCCGGTGCTGCACGTGGTGCGCTACAAGCGCAAAGAGATCGACCAGCTTATCGGCCAGATCAATGCCTCCGGCTATGGCCTGACCCTGGGCGTGCACACCCGCATCGACGAGACCATCGCCAAGGTGATTGACAACGTCCATGCCGGTAACGTCTACGTTAACCGCAACATCGTGGGTGCCGTGGTCGGTGTACAGCCGTTCGGTGGCGAAGGCTTGTCGGGCACTGGCCCGAAAGCTGGCGGCCCGCTGTATCTGTACCGTTTGCTGTCGACCCGTCCTACGGACGCCATCGAGCAATCCTTCGTCCGTGGTGATGCACTGGCCGCACCGGATGTTCGCCTGCGGGATGCCATGAGCAAGCCGCTGACCGCCCTGAAAGCCTGGGCCGACAGCAGCAAGCTCAGCGACTTGAGCGCCCTGTGCGTGCAGTTCGCCGCGCAATCCCAAAGCGGTATCACCCGCCAACTGGCCGGCCCGACCGGCGAGCGCAACAGCTACGCCATCCTGCCCCGCGAGCACGTGTTGTGCCTGGCGGAAGTGGAAGGCGACCTGCTGACGCAACTGGCGGCCGTGCTGGCAGTCGGCGGCTCGGCGGTATGGCCGGAAACTGAATTGACCAAGGCCGTGTTCGCACGCTTGCCGAAGGATATTCAGGCGAAGATCACGCGGGTGGCTGACTGGACCAAGGATGAAACCGTGTTTGATGCCGTGCTGCATCACGGCGATTCCGACCAACTGCGCGGGGTTTGCCAGCAAGTGGCCAAGCGTGGCGGGGCGATTGTCGGGGTTCACGGTTTGTCTTCGGGCGAAACCGGGATTGCCCTGGAGCGCCTGGTGATCGAGCGGGCGCTGAGCGTCAACACTGCTGCTGCGGGTGGTAACGCCAGCCTGATGACTATCGGCTAACTGACGAAACGCGGTCAAAATGTGGGAGCGGGCTTGCTCGCGAATGCGCAGTGTCAGTCGCCAGATGTACTGACTGATCCACCGCATTCGCGAGCAAGCCCGCTCCCACACTGACCGTGTTTGCAACTCACCGCTGTTGTTTGGCCCCTCCATCACCCAGATCAATCTTGCTATCCAGCCTCTATTTGCGCACTTAGACTCGGCCCATTCCCACACAGGTAAGCCGCCATGTCCGAGACGCTGCTCAGTTCCCGCAATCTGGCTTTCGAGCTGTACGAAGTCCTCGATGCCGAGGGCCTGACCCAGCGCGAGCGGTTTGCCGAACACAACCGTGAAACCTTCGACGCCGCCATCGGCACCGCCCGCAGCATTGCCGAGAAGTTCTTCGCCCCGCATAACCGCAAGGGCGACGAGAACGAGCCCCGCTACGAAAACGGTCAGGCGATTCTGATTCCCGAGGTGAAATCGGCAGTAGATGCCTTCCTCGAAGCCGGTTTTCTCAACGCCGCCCGCAGCTTCGAAGCCGGTGGCATGCAACTGCCCACCCTGCTCTCCCAGGCGTGTTTCGCCCACTTCCAGTCGGCCAACGCCGCATCCACGTCCTACCCGTTCCTGACCATGGGCGCCGCCAACCTGATCGAGAGCTTCGGCACCGAGGAGCAGAAGCAACGCTTCCTGCAACCGATGATCGAAGGCCGCTTCTTTGGCACCATGGCGCTGACCGAGCCCCATGCGGGCTCATCGCTGTCGGATATTCGTACCCGCGCAGAGCCGGCGGCTGACGGCAGCTATCGCCTCAAGGGCAACAAGATCTTCATCTCCGGCGGCGATCACCCGCTGTCGGAGAACATCGTGCACATGGTGCTGGCCAAGCTGCCGGACGCACCTGCCGGGGTGAAGGGCATTTCGCTGTTTATCGTGCCCAAGTTCCTGGTCAACGACGACGGCAGCCTGGGCAAGCGCAACGATGTGCTGCTGGCCGGGCTGTTTCACAAGATGGGCTGGCGTGGCACCACCTCAACCGCGTTGAATTTCGGCGATAACGGCGAGTGCGTCGGCTACCTGGTAGGCCAGCCGCATCAGGGCCTGAGTTGCATGTTCCAGATGATGAACGAAGCGCGGATCGGCGTGGGCATGGGCGCGGTGATGCTGGGTTACGCCGGCTACCTGTATTCCCTGGAATATGCCCGTGAACGTCCCCAAGGCCGCTTGCCCGACAGCAAGGATCCCAACACCGCGCCGGTGTCGATCATCCAGCACGCCGATATCAAACGCATGCTGTTGACCCAAAAAGCCTACGTGGAAGGCGCCTTCGACCTTGGCTTGTACGCCGCGCGCCTGTTCGACGACACCACCACCCTGGAAACCGAAGCTGCGCGCAAACAGGCCCACGAACTGCTGGACCTGCTGACGCCGATCGTCAAATCCTGGCCATCGGAGTTTTGCCTGAAGGCCAACGAACTGGCGATCCAGATACTCGGCGGCCACGGCTATACCCGCGAATACCCGGTGGAGCAGTACTACCGCGACAACCGTCTGAACCCGATCCATGAAGGCACCCACGGCATTCAGTCGCTGGACTTGCTCGGGCGCAAACTGGCGCAGAACGGCGGTGCGGGCTTGAAGCAACTGATCCGCCTGATCGCCGAGACCGGCGCACGGGCACAGGAGTATCCGTCGCTGAATGCCTTGCGGGAACCGCTGGAACAACTGGTGGCACGCCTGCAAGAGGTCACCCTCGGCCTGTTGACGGATCTCGCCCAAGGCAAGGTCAACAGCAGCCTGGCGAATTCGGCGCTGTACCTGAAGGTGTTCGGGCATATGGTGATTGGCTGGCGCTGGCTGGAACAGGCAATTCGCGCCGAGGAAGGGCTGGCCAGGGGCAATGCTGCCGATGTCGCCTTCTATAAGGGCAAGCTCCAGGCCGCCCGGTACTTCCTGACGTGGGAAATACCGGGCTGCCATCATGAACTGGCGATTCTCGAGGCACGCGATGACACGTGCCTGGGGATGCAGGATGAGTGGTTCTAAGGCGTTCCGATTGCCTTGGAAATCACCTCGACCGTGGCGCTGACTTGCTCTTGGTAACGGTCGAGTTCCTGCTGGTGGTGCTTTTGCATTTCGATCTGCTCGGCGCACAGGTTCAGCGCCGCCAGCACCAATAGCTTGTCACCGATCAGCGTCGGGTACTTTTTCTTGGTGGTGGCCAGGGATGCCTTGAGCATCGTCACGGCGCTCATCAGGGTGTTGTCTTCCCCCTCCGGTGCCTTGATCGAGTAATCCTCACCGAGAATCGAAACGACCTTTATCCCTTCATTCATGCGCTGACAGGACCTGCGCTCACACGCTCAACCAACGCCTGGATACGGGCAGCGGTGGCGCCCTGCTTTTCTTCCTGTTCCATCAGGTTCAGCTGCAAGCTGTCGTTTTCATCCTTGGCGCGAGCCAGTTCGGCCTTGAGGGATTCGTTGGTGCCCAGCAGATCCTGGTTCTGCTGTACCAGGTCGCTGACCAGTTGTTCCAATTGGCTGAGGGATGCTTCTAACATTTTGATTTCTCGGGCTTTTTCAAAGGGCGGTGACGATAAAGAAAATTCACCTCGGATGCCAGGGTTATCCCTGGCGCGGGGCCTTGATTTTACAGGGCAGGCCACGCTTTCGAGCCTTAGTGACTGCATTTATGGCATCTGGTTCCTGAATCCCGTCGGCCCGCCCCGATCTGCGACAAAAGCGCGCACCCCCTCAAGACTTTAGTCGTATGACCGATAGGTCATGGACACCCCGCTCAAACCCCGCATGGATCGCGCTTCTCCCCAGGATCACAACATGTCTCTTCGTAATATGAATATCGCGCCGCGGGCCTTTCTCGGCTTCGCGTTGATTGGCGCGCTGATGTTGTTTCTCGGTGTGTTCGCCCTGAACCAGATGAGCAAGATCCGTGCGGCGACGGAAGACATCACCCTTAGCAGCGTGCCGAGCATTCGCGCCCTGGACGAGTTCACTCAACTGACCCTGCGCCTGCGGGTGCTGTCGTATCGCCTGCTGACCAACCGCGAGCCTGACGTCCAGCAAAAGACCCTTGAGTCTTTTGACGTGCGCAATCAGCAGATTCGTACGGCCCAGGCGGTCTACGAGAAGTTGATCGACAGCAGCGAAGAACGTGCTGCCTACGATGAATACGTGCGTCTGCTGGCCCAGTACCATCAGATTGAAGAGCGCATGAAGAGCCTGTCACGGGCCAATCAGGTGGAAGAGCTGCGCACGCTGCTGAATACCGAGCTGCTGAACAACTCGGATCAGGTCAACGCCGTACTGAACCGGCTGCTGGACATCAACAACAAGATGGCGCTGGCCACCAACCAGCAAGCTGCCGACCAGTACGACATGGCGTTTGAGCTGGTGGTGATCCTGCTGATCCTCGCCACGGCGCTGACCATGCTGTTCGCCTGGTTGCTGACCCGCAGCATCACCCTGCCGATCGCCCAGGCCCTGGATGCCGCCGAGGAAATCGCCGAAGGCAACCTGACGCGCCCGATCAAGGTGGAAGGCCACGACGAAGCCGGCCGACTACTGCTGGCAATGGCCAAGATGCAGGACAAATTGAAGGACACCTTGCAGCGCATTTCCGGCTCGGCCACCCAATTGGCCTCCGCCGCGGAAGAGCTGAATGCCGTGACCGACGAAAGCGCCCGTGGCCTGACCCAGCAAAACAACGAAATCGAACAGGCCGCCACGGCGGTGAACGAGATGACCAGCGCGGTTGAAGAAGTGGCCCGCAACGCGGTCAGCACTTCCGAAGCCTCGAAGAACGCCACGTCGTCTGCGGGCGATGGACGTGATTTGGTGCAGGAAACCGTCAGCGCCATTGAACGCATGAGCAGCGACGTGCAAGCCACTGCCACCTTGATCGGCAACCTGGCGGAAGAGTCCCGGGACATCGGCAAGGTGCTGGACGTGATTCGTGGTTTGGCTGACCAGACCAACCTGCTGGCCCTGAACGCCGCGATTGAAGCGGCGCGTGCCGGTGAAGCCGGGCGTGGTTTTGCGGTGGTGGCGGATGAGGTGCGGGCCCTGGCCCACCGCACCCAACAGTCCACCAGCGAAATCGAGCGGATGATCGGCAGCATTCAGGCCGGTACCGAGCATGCAGTGGATTCGATGCGCAACAGCACCGAGCGGGCGGAATCGACGTTGAACATCGCCAAGGGTGCGGGGATGTCGCTGGACACCATCAACACTGCCATCGTTGAAATCAACGAGCGCAACCTGGTGATCGCCAGTGCCGCCGAAGAGCAGGCGCAGGTGGCGCGGGAAGTGGATCGCAACCTGGTGAATATTCGTGACTTGTCGGTGCAGTCGGCAACCGGCGCCAGCCAGACCAGTGCGGCGAGCAGTGAGCTGTCGCGGTTGGCGGTGGATTTGAACGGGATGGTGGGGCGGTTCAGGCTTTAACGGATACCGCAGGGCTAAAAATGTGGGAGCGGGCTTGCTCGCGAATGCGGTGGATCAGCTACGCATAACGCGACTGACACACCGCTTTCGCGAGCAAGCCCGCTCCCACATTGAATATGCGCCAGCCATTCAAAACCTTTTTGACAGCACAGCAATTCAACAGGTTAGAATCGCTGGCACGCAGACTGCATGGTCAGTTTGCGCCTCGTCTTTCCTGCTCATGGAGTACTGCCTTTGAATGCGACGACCATCAACAGCCTGTTCTTGATCGGCGCGTTGCTGGTAGGTGCGAGCATTCTGGTGAGTTCTCTTTCGTCCCGCCTGGGGATTCCGATCCTGGTGATCATCCTGGCCGTGGGCATGATCGCCGGCGTCGACGGCGGCGGCATCATCTTCGACAACTACCCGACTGCCTACCTCGTGGGCAACCTCGCCCTGGCCGTGATCCTGCTCGACGGCGGACTGCGAACGCGGGTAGCCAGTTTCCGTGTAGCCCTCTGGCCTGCGTTGTCCCTGGCGACGGTCGGGGTGCTGATCACCACCGGCCTCACCGGCATGGCAGCCGCCTGGCTGTTCAACCTCAACATCATTCAAGGCCTGCTGATCGGCGCCATCGTCGGCTCCACGGACGCCGCAGCGGTGTTCTCGCTGCTGGGCGGCAAAGGCCTTAACGAACGGGTCACCGCCAGCCTGGAAATCGAATCCGGCAGCAACGACCCGATGGCGGTGTTCCTCACCGTCACCCTGATCGACATGCTCGCCAGCGGCCAGACTGGCCTGCACTGGAGCCTGCTGGGCCACCTGATCCGCGAGTTTGGCATCGGCGGCATCATCGGCCTGGGCGGCGGCTGGTTGATGCTGCAGATGGTCAACCGGATCAACCTGGCCAACGGCCTTTACCCGATCCTGGTGATTTCCGGCGGCCTTTTCGTGTTCGCCCTGACCAACGCCCTGCACGGCAGCGGCTTCCTCGCCGTTTACCTGTGTGGCCTGGTGATCGGCAACCGCCCGGTGCGCAGCCGGCACGGCATTTTGCATATGCTCGACGGCATGGCCTGGCTGGCACAGATCGGCATGTTCCTGGTGCTGGGCCTGCTGGTCACGCCCCATGATTTGCTGCCCATCGCGCTGCCGGCTCTGGGCCTGGCGCTGTGGATGATTCTCTTCGCACGGCCGCTGTCGGTGATCGTCGGCCTGTTGCCGTTCAAGGCCTTCCATGGCCGAGAGAAAGCCTTTATCGCCTGGGTCGGCCTGCGCGGTGCGGTACCGATCATTCTGGCGGTGTTCCCGCTGATGGCCGGCCTGCCCCACGCGCAGCTTTACTTCAACCTGGCGTTCTTTATCGTGCTGGTGTCGTTGCTGGTGCAGGGCACGAGCCTGCCGTGGGTCGCCAAACTGTTGAAAGTGACGGTACCGCCAGAGCCGGCGCCGATTTCCCGGGCGGCCCTGGAAGTGCACGTCACCAGCGAGTGGGAGCTGTTCGTCTACCGCCTGGGCGCCGAGAAATGGTGCATCGGCGCCGCCCTGCGGGAGCTGAAAATGCCCGAAGGCACGCGGATCGCCGCGCTGTTTCGTGGCCAGCAACTGCTCCATCCGTCGGGTAGTACAGTGCTCGAAGTCGACGATCTGCTGTGCGTAATCGGCCATGAACACAACTTGCCGGCCCTCGGCAAACTGTTCAGCCAGGCACCACAACGGGGCCTCGACCTGCGCTTCTTCGGTGACTTCGTCCTGGAAGGCGACGCCCAGCTGGGCGCGGTTTCGGCCCTGTACGGGCTCAAGCTCGAGGGCATCGACCCGGACATGCCACTGAGTCGTTTCATCACCCAGAAAGTCGGCGGTGCGCCGGTCGTCGGCGACCAGGTGGAATGGAACAACACCATTTGGACCATCGCGGTCATGGACGGGAACAAGATCGGCAAAGTCGGCGTCAGATTCCCCGAAGGAAGTCGCCCGGGCCCCGGACTCTTCCTCTAAACTGCGGGGCGACGGCGCGCCAGTCGATGTCGGGACGCCCCCTATTTTTCACCTTGCTCGACCGGTCTCTATGACAACCCTGCGCACTTTTCTCGCCACTGCCCTGCTGGGCCTGACTCTCTGCGTCGGCACCGTACACGCGGCCGACCCGCCCAGCATCGATTCCGTCCAGCAAACCCTGGACAAGCTGCCGGACCGCAAACTGCCCGACGCCGACATGAAGGCGCTGCAAAGCATCCTGCAGCAAACGCTCACCTTCCTGGGCAACCAGCAGGACTACCAGCAGCGCCTGGTGGACCTCAAGCGCCAGCTCGAAGACGCGCCGCGCCAGACCGTCGACAACCAGCGCGAACTGACCCGCCTCAAGGCCACCAAGGTGATTCCGGTCGCCCAGCGCTACGCCACCTTGCCGGTGCCGCAACTTGAACAACTGCTGGTGCAGCGCACCACCCAGCAAGGCGACCTGCAAAAGGAACTGGCCGACGCCAACAGCCTGACCATCGCGGCCCAGACCCGACCCGAGCGCGCCCAGACCGAAATCAGCAGCAGCCAGACACGTATCCAGCAGATCAACGCGACCCTCAAGGCAGGCAAGGACAACGGCAAGACCCTCAGCGGCGACCAGCGCAACCAGCTGAATGCCGAGTTGGCCGCACTCAACGCGCTGATTCCCCTGCGCCGCCAGGAACTGGCCGGCAACAGCCAACTGCAAGACCTGGGCAACAGCCAGCACGACCTGGTGCTGGAAAAGACCGCGCGCCTGGAGCAGGAAATCCAGGACCTGCAAACCCTGATCAACCAGAAACGCCTGGCCCAGTCCCAGGAAACCGTGACCCAGCAGTCCATCGAAGCCCAGAAGGCCGGTGGCAGCAGCCTGCTCGCCACGGAAAGCGCGGCCAACCTGAAACTGTCCGACTACCTGCTCAAAAGCACTGACCGGCTCAACGAGCTGACCCAGAAAAACCTGCAAACCAAGCAGCAACTGGACAGCGTGACCCAAAGCGACTCGGCGCTGGACGAGCAGATCAACGTGCTCAAGGGCAGCCTGCTGCTGTCCAAGATCCTCTACAAACAGAAGCAGGCCCTCCCGCGCCTGACCGTGGACCGCGACCTGGCAGATGACATCGCCAACATTCGCCTGTACCAGTTCGAGGTCAACCAGCAGCGCGAACTGATCAGCACCCCGAGCACCTACGTCGACAGCTTGCTGGCCAACCAGCCGGCCGACCAGGTGACGCCACAACTGCGGCGCACCCTGCTGGAACTGGCGATCACCCGCAGCGACCTGCTGGAACGCTTGAGCCGGGAACTGAGCGCACTGCTCAACGAATCCATCACCCTGCAACTGAACCAGAAACAACTGCTGAGCACCGCCACCACCTTGCGGGCGACCCTCGACGAACAGATGTTCTGGATTCCCAGCAACAAGCCGCTGGATACCGAATGGCTGGAAACCGTACCGGCGCACCTGAGCAAACAGGTCAATACCCTGCCGTGGGCCTCCAGCGTCAGCGAGCTGTATGACGGCCTGACCCAGCGCCCGCTGCTGTTCCTGCCCCTGCTGTTGTTGATTGGCGCGCTGCTGTGGCGTCGCAGCTACCTGTATGCCCGGCTGAAAAAAATCCATATGGACATCGGCCACTTCAAACGCGACAGCCAGTGGCACACGCCGGTGGCGATCCTGGTGAATATCGCGCTGGCGATGCCGGTAGCCCTGGGCCTGGCACTCTGCGGCTATGCGCTGCAGATCGACGCCCGCGGGCAAAACGCCAACCTCGGCGCCGCCCTGCTGCAGATCGCCCAGGCGTGGCTGGTGTTCTACACCGCGTATCGGATCCTCGCGCCCGGCGGCGTCGCCGAATTGCACTTCCGCTGGGAAAAACCCCAGGTCGAATTCCTCCAGGGCTGGGTACGCAAGCTCGGGCTCGTGGTACTGGCGTTGGTGGCCGTGGTGGCCATCGCCGAGCATCAGCCGGCAGCGCTGGCCGACGATGTGCTGGGCATCGGCGTGGTACTGACCTGCTACGCACTGATGGCGTGGCTGCTCGGGCGCCTGCTGCTCAACAGCCCGACTCATGAAAAAGCCTCGCTGTTTCGCAAGGCCGTGGGCCTGGTGTTTACGGCACTGCCGGTGGCGCTGTTTATCGCCGTATGTTTTGGCTACTACTACACCGCCCTCAAGCTCAGCGACCGGCTGATCAACACCTTGTACCTGCTGATGTTCTGGCTGGTGATCGAAGCCACCTTCGTACGTGGCCTGGGCGTTGCGGCACGGCGCCTGGCCTATGCGCGGGCCCTGGCCAAACGCCAGGCCGCCAAGGAAGCCGGTGAGGGTGAAGCAGTGATCGAAGAGCCGACCCTGGACATCGAACAGGTCAACGAACAGTCGATGCGCCTGATTCGCCTGGCGCTGCTGGGCGGCTTTATCGCTGCGTTGTACTGGGTATGGTCCGACTTGATCTCGGTGTTTTCCTACCTGGACAACGTCACCCTCTACGAATACACCAGCGGCACCGGCGCCAATATCAGCATGGTGCCCATCAGCATCGGCGACTTGCTCGGCGCCCTGATCATCATCGGCATCACCTTCGCCCTGGCGCGCAACCTGCCCGGCCTCCTGGAAGTGTTGGTGCTGTCCAAGCTCGACCTGGCCCAGGGCAGCGCCTACGCCACCACCACCTTGCTGTCCTATGTGATTGCCGGCGTCGGGTTTGTCTCCACCCTGTCGACCCTCGGCGTGAGCTGGGACAAGTTGCAATGGCTGGTGGCCGCGCTGTCGGTGGGGTTGGGTTTCGGGATGCAGGAAATCTTCGCCAACTTCATCTCCGGCATCATGATCCTGTTCGAGCGCCCGGTACGGATCGGCGACACCATCACCATCGGCAACTTGTCGGGCACGGTGAGCAAGATCCGCATCCGTGCCACCACCATCACCGACTTCGACCGCAAGGACATCATTGTTCCGAACAAAACGTTCATCACCGGGCAACTGATCAACTGGTCGCTGACCGACACCATCACCCGGGTCACCCTGAAACTGGGCGTGGACTACGGCTCGGACCTGGACCTGGTGAAGGAATTGCTGCTCAAGGCCGCCGCCGAAAACCCACGCGTGTTGAAGGACCCGGCGCCCCACGTGTACTTCCTCAACTTCGGTGAAAGCACCCTCGATCACGAACTGCGCATGCATGTACGGGACCTGGGCGACCGCAACCCGGTGATCGATGAGGTCAACCGCTTCATCAACCGCGAGTTCAAGAACCACCACATCAACATCTCGTTCCGGCAGATGGAGGTTTACCTGAAGAACCTGCATGGCCAGGAATACAAGCTGGTGCCGGTGGAAGAAGAAAACCGGACCATCCTGCCGCCCGCCCAGGACCAGGACCTGCCCGAGCCGCCGCCCGCCAAACTCGACTAAACGCGCTATCCCCAGCAGAATGGTCGGACATTCTGCTCAGGAGATGGCCGTTGAAAGCCCTCGACGAACTGACCTTCGACAACCGCTTCGCCCGCCTGGGCGACGGCTTCTCAACCCATGTGCTGCCCGAGCCCATCGACGAACCGCGTTTAGTGGTGGCGAGCGAGGCAGCCATGGCGCTGCTGGATCTCGACCCCGCCGTGGCCGAAACACCGGTATTTGCCGAGCTGTTCGGCGGGCACAAGCTGTGGGCCGAGGCCGAGCCGCGGGCGATGATCTATTCCGGGCATCAGTTTGGCTCGTACAACCCGCAACTGGGGGATGGCCGCGGATTGTTGCTGGGCGAGGTGTACAACCAGGCCGGCGAGCATTGGGACCTGCACCTCAAGGGTGCCGGGCAAACCCCGTACTCGCGCATGGGCGATGGTCGTGCGGTGTTGCGCTCGTCGATCCGGGAGTTTCTGGCGTCGGAAGCACTGCATGCGCTGGGCATTCCCAGCAGTCGTGCGCTGTGTGTGATCGGTTCCACCACGCCGGTGTGGCGCGAGAAACAGGAGCGCGCCGCCATGGTGCTGCGCCTGGCCCACAGCCATGTGCGCTTTGGGCATTTCGAATATTTCTACTACACCAAGAAGCCTGAATTGCAGAAGCAATTGGCGGAGCACGTGCTGTCCCTGCACTTCCCGGAATGCATGGAACAGCCCGAGCCGTACCTGGCGATGTTCCGCGAAATCGTCGAGCGTAATGCCGAGTTGATCGCCAAGTGGCAGGCCTATGGGTTCTGCCATGGAGTGATGAACACCGACAACATGTCGATCCTCGGCATCACCTTCGACTTCGGGCCGTTTGCATTTTTGGACGATTTCGACGCGCAGTTCGTCTGCAACCACTCCGACCATGAAGGGCGTTATTCCTTCAGCAACCAGGTGCCGATCGGGCAGTGGAACCTGAGCGCACTGGCCCAGGCGTTGACGCCGTTTATCAGCGTCGAGGCGCTGCGGGAAACGCTGGGGCTGTATCTGCCGTTGTTCCAGGCCCACTACCTGGACCTGATGCGCCGCCGACTGGGCCTCACCACCGCCGAAGATGACGATCAGAAACTGGTGGAGCGCCTGCTGCAACTGATGCAGAACAGCGGCGTCGACTACACCCTGTTCTTCCGCCGGCTGGGGGATGAATCCGCCGCATTGGCCGTGGCGCGGTTGCGCGACGACTTTGTCGACCTCAAGGGGTTTGATGGGTGGGCGGATCTGTACAAGGCGCGCGTGGAGCGCGACGCCAGCGGCACAGAAGAACAGCGACGTGAGCGGATGCATGGGGTGAATCCGCTTTATATCCTGCGCAACTATTTGGCGCAGAACGCCATCCAGGCGGCAGAGCTTGGGGATTACAGCGAAGTGCGCCGGCTGCATGAAGTGCTGAGCAAACCGTTTGAAGAGCAGCCGGGGATGGAGCAATACGCTCAGCGGCCGCCGGATTGGGGGAAGCATTTGGAGATTAGTTGTTCTTCATAGCGCGACCTAGATAAAGGTCTCCACTGAAACCCCAAAGCGCTCCGCCAGCCAACGAATCTGCCGCAGGTTGAGCTGGCGTTTGCCACTAAGTACTTCAGAGACAACCGACTGCGCACCAACGCCCGGGAGATCACTTTGGGTCAAGCCATGCTCTCGCATCATTGAACGTAGCACTTCAACGCCACTGGCAACGGGCATCGGCCGGTGCTCGAGATCGTAGGCCTCGATCCAGTCACTGAGGATATCCACCAGGCTCATGAGCGGGCTGGATTCATCTTCGCCTATCAGGTCCAGCAATTCGTCGAGGGCGCTGACCAAGGTATCGTAGTCCGCCTCGTTTCTTGGCTTGCGCAGCAATGGCGAAACAAATTGCCAGTGTTCGGCAGCCTGCCTGATGAGTGCGCTCATCTGATTTTCTCCTTCCATTTACCTTGCTCATATTCACGGTGATCGAACAGGTACTTGATATAAATTCGTTGTACTTGGTAATGCACGAAGGCAATCAACCTCAGCTTATTGCCCCCGATGTCAAACACATGGAACTGCCCGACTTTGTCTGTTGCAGGGAACATTCCTTTCATCGACGCAAAGTCGGCGGGACTGTTGCGTTTCATTCTGCGATACCACTCATCCAGTGCCGTGGCTGAATGCGGCCATCTTTCTTTCGCTTCCCATATCCTTTTTTCGCTGATCACTCGCATGCAACATCCTTATCGCATCTTGCTATGAAGGTTAGTCTTGCCGAAAAAATATCGCAATCTGCGATATTACTTGGCGGACCAGTGGCGCAATTCCAAGCATCCTTCAACAGCCTAGATACGCCGCGATAGAAGTCACCACCAAAAATGTGAACGCGTACGTCACTAGCGTCGAACCTTGATAAACACCCTTCCCGGCTCCAAATAGAACCCATTGGCCACTTTCACGGAGCCCAGCATGTCCGACTCTCTAGTAATTCCCTGCCCCCACTGCAACGGTCTCAACCGCATCCCCAATGAACGCCTGGGCGATGCGCCGAAGTGCGGGCGCTGCAAGCAACCGGTGCTGCTGAGCAAACCCTTTGAGCTGAAACAGGGCGATTACGCCAGCCAGATCAAGGGCGACCTGCCGTTGCTGGTGGACGTGTGGGCCGAATGGTGCGGGCCGTGCAAGTCGTTTGCGCCGGTGTTTGAGCAGGCCGCCGGGCAGTTGGCCGGGAAGTGTCGATTGGCCAAGCTCGATAGCGAGGCCAATCAGCAGTTATCCGCTCAGTTGGGGATTCGCTCGATTCCCAGCCTGATCCTGTTCAAGAATGGCCGGGAAGTGGCGCGTCAGAGCGGTGCGTTTCCGTTACCGCAGTTGATGAGCTGGCTGCGCAGTCAGGGCGTTTGAGGTAGCGGGACGCCCCGGTCCATCACCTGCCCCATCAGCAATACGCCCAATTCGCTCAACTGATGAATGGCCAACGCGACATCGCGCTGCTTGCCGGTGAGGTCGTCGGAAAGGTCGAGCAAGAGGGTGGTGACTGAGGAGAAGGTTTCGTAGGTATTGAGGATCAGGGTTTCGGTGGCTTGGCCGGGGCTGACTGTAAAAAGGTACGACGGGGGATTTGGAGTAGCTTTAAACATGGTCGACATTCCTGATTGGAACCGCCATCTGATCGCTACTAAACGAATTAGGGTGGCAGCTGTACGCAGGTTAGTAGACCGGGAAATGTCGAAGCCGGCGCGCCCGAAGACGCCCTACGCACAGCTACCATCAAGCACAGACTCAGCGCCTGAAAGATGAAGCTTATGCACTTAACGACAAACACTCGGGCTACTAAACCCGATCACTGAGAATTCAGCGACCGAGCAACCTTAGAGACGCCCATCCAGACGCACAAGCCGGCGGATTCTGGCGTAACTGTAGGCAACGGCGCAAGACGACGATTTCCCTGTAGAAACAAAGACCAAATGTGGGAGCGGGCTTGCTCGCGAATGCGGTGAGTCAGTCAATAGAGAATTCGACTGATCCACCGCATTCGCGAGCAAGCCCGCTCCCACATGGGTGATGTGTTGCCTGCTAAATCACGCGTTTTCCAGCAAGTTATGCAATTCCACAAACTGCTGTGTCAGCTTGTGCCGTGGGTCCAGGTGGATCAGCGGCATGTTCGCCTGGTGCGATTCACGCATGCGCACCGAGCTGGTCAGGTACACCGGCAGCACCGGTAACCCCTCGGCAATCAATTCATCCAGCATCTGCTGCGGCAGGCTCGCCCGGGCCTGGAACTGGTTGACCACGATGCCTTCCACTTCCAGCCCTTCGTTGTGGTCTTCCTTCAATTCTTCGATCTCGGCCAACAGGCCATACAGCGCCTGGCGGGAGAAGCTGTCGCAATCGAAGGGGATCAGCACGCGATCAGCGGCAATCAGCGCTGAAACGGCATAAAAGTTCAACGCCGGCGGCGTATCCAGGTAGATCCGGTCGTAGTCCTCGCTCAATTCATCCAGCAGCTTTCGCAGCTTGTTGATCTTGTGCTTGGCCTCGAGCTTGGGCTGCAGGTCTGCCAGTTCCGCGGTGGCGGTGATGACGTGCAGGTTGTCGAACGGGGTTTCGTAGATATCCACCTGGTTCTTCTTCGAAAACGGCCCGGAAGACAGGGTTTGCTTGAAGAAGTCGGCGATTCCCATGGGGATATCGTCGCCGGTCAGCCCGGTGAGGTACTGGGTAGAGTTAGCCTGGGCATCGAGGTCCACCAACAGGGTTCGATAGCCTTCGCTGGCGCTGACCGCCGCCAGGTTGCAGGCAATGCTGGACTTGCCAACACCGCCTTTTTGGTTGAACACCACGCGCCGCATGGAAAAACCTCCGTGTATCAATGAATGACCCGAGTGTAGAGGGCAAAAGCGCCCGTTAGCTACCTCGTTTGTTCCTGTACTACAGCATCAGAGGCTCTATCTCGCATAACAATTTCCCGTCTGTCCGACAAAGCAGGAATTGCCTGACACCTGCTGCCCTACCTGCATGATGGACAATCGGTAATTCTTTCCAGCGAATTTGTAATCATCCGTGAACAATTCTTTACCAAAGTTTGCTAGAACCCCGCAGCACCGGGATAATGCGCGCCATTCGGCGATTGCACCCTGTCCCGGTATTCGGGGCCAATGGCTGCACAAGGAAGCCCGCAGGGGCGGGATAACTTCTCAGTGATCAATTTCAACATCGCCCAATGGCGCGCCTGGGCTCCCGGGCTCGAAAGCGCGGACGACTGGCGCACCTGGTGCCGGCAGCCGACATTGCTCGCCCGCAGCGACGCGGCACCCGACGTGTCCTTCCTGCCGGCCATGCAGCGCCGGCGCCTGAGCCGCCTGGCGCGCATGGCCTTCAGTGTGGGCTGGCCCCTGGCCGAAGGCTTGCAACAGTTGCCATTGGTGTTTGTCTCCCGTCACGGCGAAACCCCACGCACCCTCGATATTCTCAGCGACCTGGCCAACGACGAGCCCCTGTCGCCGACCCAGTTCAGCCTGTCGGTGCATAACGCGGTGATTGGCCTGTGGTCGATCCTGCGCAATGAAACCAGTGAAATGACCGCCCTCGCCGCCGCCGGCGATGGCCTGGAGCACGGCATGCTCGAAGCCGCTGCCCTGCTCAATGAAGGCGCACCGGCTGTATTGCTGATCATTACCGAGGAACAGCCCCCCGAAGCCTATGCGCGCTGGATCGAGGACGTGCCCTTCCCCTACGCCCTCGGCCTGCTGCTGACACCGGGCGACGAGTGGCAGCTGGAACTGAATACAGCCGCTGTCCAACCCACCACCAAAGCCCAGTGGCCCCACGCCCTGAACCTGCTGCGCACCCTGCTGAACGAACAGGGCGCCTGCCAACATGCCTGGAAGAACCGAGTATGGAACTGGCAACGCAAGTCCTGACCGAAAAGCCCCGGAAGGCCTACTACTGGCGCCTGTTCGCCACTGCCACCGCCTTCGCCCTGTTTGGCCTCGGCGGCCTGTGCCTGCGTGTCCTGGTGTTTCCGCTGCTCAGTTGCCTGCCGGGTGATGCCAAACAGCATCAGCGACGCGCCCGCCACACCATCAGCTGCCTGTTCTGGTTGTTTATCCGCATGATGACGCGCCTGGGCATCCTGACCTACAGCGTCGAAGGCGCGGAAAAGCTCGGCCGCCCGGGCCAGATGATCATTGCCAACCACCCATCGCTGGTGGACGTGGTGTTCCTGATCGCCCAGATGCGCCAGACCAACTGCGTGGTCAAGCAGAGCCTGTGGCAGAACCCCTTCACCCGGGGCCCGGTGCGCGACGCCGGCTACATCAGCAACGACGGCAGCGCCGACATGCTCGACGCCGCCGCCGATGCCCTACGGGACGGCCAGACCCTGATCATTTTCCCGGAAGGTACCCGCACCTCACCGGGCCAGGCACCGACCTTTCATCGCGGCGCCGCCGCCATTGCCCTGCGCGGTGCGAGCATCATCACTCCGGTAGTGATCAAGGTCAGCCCCACCACCCTGACCAAGGCCGAACCCTGGTATCGCATCCCGAATCGCCGCTTTCACTTCAGTTTGCGCGTGGGTGCCGATATAGAACCACAGGCGTTTGCCGCACAAGGGCCCGCGCCCCAGGCATCACGCAAGCTCAACGATTACCTGCACCAGTATTTTATTAAGGAGCTCGCCGAAGATGAGCGACCAACACCGCCTTGAGCACGACATAAAAACGCTGATCATCGAGGCCCTGGGCCTGGAAGACATCAGCGAGAGCGACATCGGCAACGAGCAAACCCTGTTCGGCGAAGGCCTCGGCCTGGATTCAGTCGACGCCCTGGAATTGGGCCTGGCGATCCAGAAAAAGTACGGCATCAAGATCGATGCCGACGCCAAGGACACCCGCAATCACTTCACCAACGTGGCCAGCCTCGCGGCGTTCGTCACGGCCCGACAGGCAGCTTGAGACCGTACCATGCAAACTCGTGACGATATTTTCAACACCTTGCGCGACGCCCTGGTGGAACTGTTTGAACTGGAACCGGAACGCGTCACGCTCGACGCCAACCTGTACCAGGACCTGGAAATCGACAGCATTGATGCAGTGGACCTGATCGACCACATCAAGCGCCAGACCGGCAAGAAAATCGCCGCCGAAGAGTTCAAGGCCGTGCGTACCGTGAATGACGTGGTCGAGGCGGTCTACCGTCTGGTTCAACCGGCCGCATGAGCCGGCTGATCGGCCTTGGCCTGTTGCTGGCGGGGCTGCTGTACCCTTTTGCGGTGTATTACGGCACTGAGCATTTTGCCCCGTGGCAATTTGGCCTGCTGCTGGGCAGCCTGTGGCTGTTGCGCGCCCTGACCGGCGCCAGGCGCCCGGGAAGCCGCTGGATGGCGGCGGCGATCATTGTCTTTTGCCTGCTGCTCGCCTGGTTCGACAACCCGCAGATGCTGCGCTGGTACCCGAGCCTGGTCAGCGCCTTCATGCTGGCACTGTTCGGCCTGAGCCTGAAATACGGGCCGCCGATGGTCGAGCGCCTGGCGCGCATGAGCGAGCCGCAACTGCCCGAAGAAGCGATTGTGTATACCCGCCAGGTCACCGTGGTGTGGAGTGTATTTTTCCTGTGTAACGGCCTGCTCGCCGCCGCGCTCACCCTGTGGGCGCCGCTGAGCTGGTGGACGTTGTACAACGGCATGATCGCCTACGGGCTGATGGGGCTGTTGTTTGCCGTGGAATGGCTGGTACGACAAAGGGTTCGAGGCCGCGTATGAATTGGTTGAATCTTGAGCACTTGCTGCTTGAGCCTGTGGAGCAGCGTTTGGTCACCACCGAACCTGCCCTGGATCACCCACACCTGTGGGAGAAGTCCCTGAGCCTGGCCGCCGGGTTGCAAGCCCGGGGCATCCAGCGCCTGGCGGTGTACCTGGAAGATGCCGGCTTGCTGGCGATCGCCCTGCTGGGTGCGTGGCGAGCAGGCGTCAGCGTGTTGTTGCCTGCCGACCTGCAACCACAAACGCGCCAACGCTGGGACGATGCCGTCGACGCCTGGTTGACCGAGGCCAGCGACTTGGACGCGCTGTATCAAGCGCCATCAAGCGCCGCGGCCCTGGACCTGGACGCCTGCTGCCTGAGCCTGTGCACCTCCGGCTCCAGCGGCGAACCCAAGCGCATCGACAAAACCCTGCGCCAGATGGCCAATGAAGTCCAGGCGCTGGAAACCTTGTGGGGCGCCGACCTGGGCGAGGCGTGCATCATCGGCAGCGTCGCCACCCAGCATATCTATGGCTTGCTGTTTCGGGTGCTGTGGCCGTTGTGTGCCGGGCGCACCTTTGTGCGCCAACAGTTGGCATTTCCCGAGGACTTGCAGCGCGCCAGCCGCGAGCATGCGCAATTTGCCTGGGTCGCCAGCCCGGCGCTCCTCAAGCGCATGGGTGACAACCTCGACTGGCCAGCGCTTACACCGGTCAAACGGGTGTTTTCCTCCGGCGGCGCCTTGCCCCTTGAGGCCGCCGACAGCCTGCATCAGCGTTTGCAGCAATGGCCGACGGAAATCCTCGGCAGCTCGGAAACCGGTGGTATCGCCTGGCGCCAGGGCGAACAACCGTGGCAGCCGTTTGCCGACGTGCAACTGAGCCAGGACGCCGACGGCGCCTTGCGCATCGCCTCGCCATACCTGCCCGCCGGCCATGTCGAACAGACCGCCGACGCCGCCACCATCCACGCCGACGGCCGCTTCGAATTGCTCGGCCGCCTGGACCGCATCGTCAAGCTGGAAGAAAAACGCATCTCCCTGCCGATGCTGGAACAGGCGCTGATGGACCATGCCTGGGTCGCTGAAACGCGCCTGGGCGTGGTGCAGGAAAACCGCGCCTCCCTCGGCGCCCTCGTGGTGCTTAGCGCAGCCGGCTTGCATGCCCTGCGTAACCAGGGCCGGCGCACCGTCACCCAAACCCTGCGCCAGCACTTGAGCCAACACTGCGAAGCCCTGGCGCTGCCCCGCCGCTGGCGCCTGTTGCGCCAATTGCCGCTGAACACCCAAGGCAAGCTGCCCCAGGCCGACGTCGAAGCCCTGCTGCTGGCACCGCGCCCGAAAGCCCCGGAAGTACTGGAACAAGTCGAAGCCAACGGTGAATGGACCCTGCAACTGGCGATCCCGCCGGACCTCGCCTACTTCAGCGGCCACTTCCCGCAAACCCCGGTGCTACCGGGTGTGGTGCAAGTGGATTGGGCGCTGAGCCTGGGCCAGCAACTGCTCAAGCTGCCGGGGCCGTTCGCCGGGATGGAAGTGCTCAAGTTCCAGCAACTGGTACGCCCGGATGACCGGATCGAACTGCACCTGCGGTTCGATCAGGAGCGCGGCAAGTTGTACTTCGCCTACCGCAATGAGGCGGCCGCCTGCTCCAGTGGGCGGATCGTGCTGGAGAGGGTCAGTGATTAAGCTTTTGTGGCGAGGGAGCTTGCTCCCGCTGGAGTGCGCAGCGCTCCCAACCCAGGCACTGTGGTTTATCAGGCAAATCGGTGTCGCCTGTGTTGGGGCCGCTTCGCAGCCCAGCGGGAGCAAGCTCCCTCGCCACGCACAGCGCTTCTGCCAATGGGGTACCTGTTATGCATAAGCCCTGCGCCTTGATCCCGGTCTATAACCACGAAGCCGCCGTGCCCGCCGTGGTGCGCACCGTGCTGGACAGCGGCCTGCCATGCCTGCTGGTAGACGACGGCAGCAGCGCCGCCTGCGCCGCCGTGCTGGCGCAACTGGCAACCCTCGACAACGTGTCACTGCTGACCCTGCCCGCCAACCAGGGCAAAGGCGCCGCCGTCATGGCCGGCTTTCGCGAAGCCGCACGCCTGGGTTTCACCCACGCCCTGCAAGTGGACGCCGACGGCCAGCACGACCTGCGGGAAGTCGGTACCTTCCTCGACGCCTCCCGCGCCCACCCGAATGCGGTGATCTGCGGCTACCCGGAATACGACGACAGCGTGCCCAAGGGCCGCCTTTACGCGCGCTACCTGACCCACGTTTGGGTGTGGATCAACACCTTGTCGCTGCAGATCCGCGATTCCATGTGCGGCTTTCGCGTGTACCCACTGCCACCGACCCTGGCCTTGATGGACTCGGCCAACATCGGCAAACGCATGGATTTCGACTCCGACATCCTGGTGCGCCTGGCCTGGCGCAACCAGCCGATGCGCTGGCTGCCGACCAAGGTGCACTACCCCGCCGACGGCCTGTCGCACTTTCGCCTGTTCCACGACAACGCGCTGATTTCCTCGATGCACACCCGGCTGTTCTTCGGCATGTTGGTGCGCGCGCCGATGATCCTCTGGCGCCGGTGGCAGGCATGAGCCAGGACACCAAGCACTGGGCCGACCGCGAGGAGCGCGGCAGCTTCTGGCTGATGAAATTCACTGCCTTCGCCGCCAAGGTCCTCGGGCGCCGGCTGCTGAGCCCGCTGCTCTACGGCATCGTTTTCTACTTCTTTCTGTTCGGCCGCACGGCCCGCCAAAGCGCCTGGCAATACCAGCAGCGCCTGGCCGACTGGAGCCGGCGCGACGACCTGCGCCCTACCCACAGAAGCGTCTTCGGCCAGTTCATGGCGTTCGCCGACGCCCTGCTGGACAAGCTCGACGTATGGAACGGCAAGCTGCGCCTGGAGCAGATCGAAATCATCGACCCGGCCCAACTGCGCGGCCAGCTGCGCAGCGAACGCGGGCAGATGCTGGTGGGCTCGCACCTGGGCAATCTTGAGGTGTGCCGCGCCCTCGCCGAGCTTGGCGAAAAGGTCACCATGAACGTGCTGGTGCACACCAAGCACGCTGAACGTTTCAACCGGATTCTGGGCGAAGCCGGGGCGACCAATCTGCGCCTGATCCAGGTCAGCGAACTTGACCCGGCGGTGATGATGCTGCTCAGCCAGCGCCTCGACGACGGCGAGTGGCTGGCGATTGCCGGCGACCGCGTACCGCTGCATGGCGGGCGTACGGTGCGCGTGGATTTCCTCGGCCATGACGCCGCCTTCCCCCAAGGCCCGTGGCTGTTGGCCGGTTTGCTGAAATGCCCGGTCAACCTGCTGATGTGCTTGAAGCATCAAGGCCGTTATCGCCTGATCATCGAGCCGTTTGCCCAGTTGATCGAATGGAAACGCAGCGACCGCCAGCAGGTGATCGCACAATGGACCGCCCGCTACGCCGAGCGCCTGGGCCAGTTCTGCCTGGAAGCGCCCCAACAATGGTTCAACTTTTACCCTTTCTGGAAGACCGATGACGACGCATCTTGAGCCGGTAACCTTCGGCGAAATTCCCCTGCGCATCGAAGACGTGCTGGCCCTGGCCAACCGTCAGGCGCCGACTCAACTGCAAGCTGATGCCAAGTACCGCCAGCGCATCGCCAAGGGCGCGCAGTTCCTGGATTCGTTGCTGGACAAGGAAGGCGTGATCTACGGCGTGACCACCGGCTACGGCGACTCGTGCGTGGTGGCCGTGCCGCTGGAGCACGTCGAAGCACTGCCCCGCCACCTCTACACGTTCCACGGCTGCGGCCTGGGCAAGTTGCTGGATGCGCAAGCCACCCGCGCGGTGCTGGCGGCGCGGTTGCAGTCGCTGTGCCATGGCGTGTCGGGCGTGCGCGTGGAGTTGCTGGAGCGCCTGCACGCGTTCCTGGAATTTGACGTGCTGCCGCTGATTCCGGAAGAAGGCTCGGTAGGCGCCAGCGGTGACTTGACGCCGCTGTCCTACGTGGCCGCAACCTTGTCCGGCGAGCGCGAAGTGATGTTCCGTGGCGAACGTCGCCAGGCCGCCGACGTACACCGCGAGCTGGGCTGGGACCCGCTGGTGCTGCGCCCGAAAGAGGCCCTGGCACTGATGAACGGCACCGCCGTGATGACCGGCCTCGCCTGCCTGGCCTTCGCCCGCGCCGACTACCTGCTGCAACTGGCCACGCGCATCACCGCGCTGAACGTGGTGGCGCTGCAAGGCAACCCGGAGCATTTCGACGAGCGCCTGTTCGCCGCCAAGCCACACCCGGGGCAGATGCAAGTCGCCGCCTGGCTGCGCAAGGATCTGGCGATTGACGCGCCGACCGCGCCGCTGCATCGCCTGCAAGACCGTTACTCCCTGCGCTGCGCGCCCCACGTCCTGGGCGTGCTGGCCGACAGCCTGAACTGGTTGCGCTCGTTCATCGAGATCGAACTCAACAGCGCCAACGACAACCCGATCATCGACGCCGAAGAAGAACGCGTGCTGCACGGCGGCCACTTCTACGGCGGCCACATCGCCTTCGCCATGGACAGCCTCAAGACCCTGGTGGCCAACGTCGCCGACCTGCTGGACCGCCAGCTCGCGCTGCTGGTGGACGTGCGTTACAACCACGGCTTGCCGAGCAATTTGTCCGGTGCGCCAGCCGAGCGGGCGATGATCAACCACGGCTTCAAGGCTGTGCAGATCGGCACCAGCGCCTGGACCGCCGAAGCGTTGAAAAACACCATGCCGGCCAGCGTGTTCTCGCGCTCCACCGAGTGCCACAACCAGGACAAGGTGAGCATGGGCACCATCGCCGCCCGCGATGCGATTCGTGTGCTGGAACTGACCGAACAAGTCGCCGCCGCCACCTTGCTCGCCGCTAATCAGGGCGTATGGCTGCGGGCCCAGGCTGAAGACGCGCGTCCGCTGCCGCCGGCGCTGGCCGCCATGCACGACGAACTGGCCAAGGACTTCCCGCCGGTCATCGAAGACCGCGCCCTGGAAGGCGAATTGCGCCTGTGCCTGAAACGCATCGCCGAGCAACACTGGAGGCTGCATGCGTAGCCCCGGCGTGCTGCACTGCGACACTGAAATCCTCGTGCCGTTTTTCGACATCGACACCATGAACGTGGTGTGGCACGGGCACTACGTAAAGTACCTGGAAGTCGCCCGCTGCGCCTTGCTGGACAAGATCGGCCACAACTACACGGCGATGCTGCAAGCGGGCTACGCCTGGCCAGTGATCGACATGCAGCTGCGCTATGTGCGCGGTGCGACCTTCGGCCAGACCATCAACGTGCGCGCCAGCCTGGTGGAGTGGGAGAACCGCTTGAAGGTCAATTACCTGATCAGCGACAAGGCCACGGGCGAACGCCTGACCCGCGCCAGCACCGTGCAAGTGGCGGTGGAAATTGCCAGCCGCGAAATGCAGTTGGCCTCGCCGAAGGTATTTGTCGACGCAGTCG
Organism: Pseudomonas sp. 21615526; assembly: GCF_013386245.1. Taxonomy (NCBI): domain Bacteria; kingdom Pseudomonadati; phylum Pseudomonadota; class Gammaproteobacteria; order Pseudomonadales; family Pseudomonadaceae; genus Pseudomonas; species Pseudomonas sp. 21615526. Next base: position 162,435 of record NZ_JACAOM010000054.1, read on the forward strand.
AGAGGGCGCTGTCATGACACACAACCCTGTGGGAGCGGGCTTGCCCGCGATGGTCGTCAACGATAACGCGAGACGCCTGACACTTCTCGGCGCCCTCAGGTTCTTCGCGAGCAAGCTCGCTCCCACAAGGACCGCGCTAATCCTGTTGTTAAGCATTCCAGGCCTGGCCCATGCTTTCGACCTGCAACAACTCAGCGATCAGCTTGCAAAACCGTCGGTGATCCACGGCAACTTCATCCAGGAAAAACACCTGCGCGCGCTGCCGCAGCCGCTGACCAGCAAGGGCACCTTCGTCCTGGCCAAGGACCACGGCCTGCTGTGGCTGCTGAAAACCCCGCTGCAACAGGACTACCGCATCAGCGCCAACGGCATCGCCCGGCGTGACGCCAACGGCTGGCAATTGCTGCCGAACAAGAGCGCCGGCGCCGAGCAGAACCGTTTGTTCCTCGCGGTGTTGCAGGGCGACAGCAGCGGCTTGCAGCGTGACTTCGAGCTGCAACTGCAAGGCGAAGCCCAGCAGTGGAAACTCACGTTGATCCCGCGCTCGCTGCTGCTCAAGCAGGTGTTCACCCAAATCAATATCGACGGCGGCGAACTGGTGCAGAAGATCGAGCTGCTGGAAACCCAGGGCGACAGCACCGTACTGCGCATGCAGGACAGCACCAGCAGCCAGCCCTTGAGCGACGCGGAGCAACACGACTTTGCCGAGTGAACGCTGGTTGCCGCGCCTGTTCCTGATCCTGCTGGTGGCCGTGTTGGCCCTGGCGGGTTGGCAATGGCGCCATGGCGCACCGCTGTCGGCGAACCTGATGGAACTGGTGCCCGGCACCGCGCCGGATGCGCTGGAGCTGCGCGCCGAACAGCGCATGCAGGAACCGCTGAACCGCGAAATGCTGGTGCTGGTGGGGCATGCCGACCGGCAAAAAGCCGTGGCCATGGCGACGCAATTGGGCGAAGCCTGGCAAGCCAGCGGCCTGTTTGAAAAGGTCCAGTGGAACCTCCAAGCCGACCTGCCGGCCCTGCGTCAGCAGTTGCTGCAAGGCCGGCTGGCGATGCTCTCGGCCAAGGATCGCGAGCAACTGATCGACGAGCCCCAGGCGTTTATTCAGCAGCGGGTTCAGGCGCTGTTCGACCCGTTCACCGGCTTCAGCCTGGTGCCGAGCCAGGACGATTGGCTGGGCCTCACCGGGCGCATCCAGAACAGCCAGCCGCAACACGGTTCGGTGCAGCTGGATATCGGCAGCGGCGCGCTGATCGCCGATGCCGACGGCAAAAGCTGGGTACTGCTGCGGGCCCGCACCACCGGCAATGCCTTCGACATGAAACTGCCGCTGCAAGTGGCTGAACTGCTCAAGGCCAGCCGCGAGCAGGCCGACCAGCAAGGCGCGCAATTGCTCGCCGCCAGCGGCCTGCTGTATGCAGCCAATGGTCAGCAGCAGGCCACCCGGGAAATCACTTGGGTCGGCGGCGGCGCGACGGTAGGCATCCTGTTATTGCTGCTGCTTGCGTTCCGCCGCTGGCGGGTGTTGCTGGCGTTCGTGCCGGTGCTGGTGGGCATGCTGTTTGGTGCGGTGGCCTGTGTGGCGCTGTTCGGGCATATGCATGTGATCACGCTGGTGCTGGGCTCGAGCCTGATCGGCGTGGCGGTGGATTACCCGCTGCATTACCTGTCCAAGAGCTGGAGCATGAGCCCTTGGCGCAGTTGGCCGGCCTTGCGCCTGACCTTGCCGGGCCTGAGCCTGAGCCTGGCCACCAGTTGCATCGGTTACCTGGCCCTGGCGTGGACGCCGTTCCCGGCGCTGACGCAAATCGCGGTGTTCTCCGCTGCCGGTCTGGTGGGCGCTTACCTGTCGGCCGTGTGCCTGTTGCCGGCCTTGCTCAAAGGCGTCGAGCTGCGCCCGGCGCAATGGCCGCTGCGCATTGCCGAGTTCCTGCTGAGCGTGCGCGAGTCGCTGCTCAAGCGCCTGCCAAGCCCGGTGTTGTTGATACTGGTGTTGGTGTTTTGCGCCGGTGGGCTGTGGCACCTGAACAGCAAAAACGATATCCGCCAGTGGATCGGTGCGCCACCGCAGTTGCTGCAGGAAGCCCAGGCCGTTGCGCGGATTACCGGGTTCCAGCCCACCAGCCAGTTCTTCCTCGTGCGGGCGGACAACCAGCAGCAGTTGCTGGAACGCCAGGTCGCGCTGAGCCAGCGCCTGGATCAGTTGGTGAACATGGACAAGCTCCAGGGTTACCTGGCGCTCAACCAGTTGGTCAGCGCGCCGGCGGAGCAACAGCAACTGCGCGAGGCCCTGAAACAGCTGCCGCAGTACTGGCAGCCATTGCTGGACCTCGGTGTGCCCGCCAGCGCGCTGCAAGCCGAGCTGGCCCAGTTGCAGGCCTTGCCCACCGAAGACATCGACGCAGCACTGGTCGGCCCGCTGGCCGAGCCATGGCGCACGCTGTGGCTGGGGAATGTCGACGGTGGCGTGGCGGCGATGGTGAGCCTGCAAGGCTTGAACAACCCAGCCTTGCTGCGGGTACAGGCCCTGGATCTGCCCGGCGTGCAGTTGGTGGATCGCCTGGGCGACTTGAACCAGGTATTCGCTGCCACACAGATCAGCGCGGCCGAATTGAAATTGATGTCCTGCGTGTTGATCGTACTGTTGCTGATCCTGCCGTTCGGCTTCGGCGGCGCCTTGCGCATCGTCGCCCTGCCGTTGCTGGCGGCGCTGTGCAGCCTGGCCAGCCTGGGTTGGCTGGGGCAGCCGCTGACGTTGTTCAGCCTGTTCGGCCTGCTGCTGGTGACCGCCATCAGCGTCGACTACGCGATCCTGATGCGTGAACAAATTGGCGGCGCCGCCGTGAGCCTGTTGGGCACACTGTTGGCGGCCGTGACTACCTGGCTATCGTTCGGCCTGCTGGCTATTTCCAGCACACCGGCGGTGAGTAATTTTGGGCTGTCGGTGAGCCTGGGGCTGGCGTTCAGCTTCATGCTGGCGCCGTGGGCCAGCCCGTCCGGGACAAGGAAGATGAGATGAGCAGCCAATACCTGAGTAAAAACTACGTCGAAGAAACCAAATTCGGCTTCTGGTTCCTGCGCAGCCACACCTGGCAGCACCATGTGCTGCGCGTGGCCATCAACGACCTGCGCAGCCTGTTCAGCGACCCGCTGCCGGTTGCTCCGGTACTGCTGGACGCCGGCTGCGGCCAGGGCAAGTCGTTCCAGTACCTGCAGCAGGTGTTCGCCCCCGAACGCCTGATCGGCCTCGACGCCGACCCCCACAGCCTCGACCTGAGCCGCGCCGAAGCCGCGCGCCAGGGCATCGCCATCGAGTTGATCGGCAGCGACTGCGCGACCCTCGACGTGGCCGACGCCAGTGTCGACGTGCTGTTCTGTCACCAGACCTTCCATCATCTGGTGGAACAGCATCGCGCCCTGAAAGAGTTCTATCGGGTGCTCAAGCCGGGCGGCTACCTGCTGTTTGCCGAATCCACCGAGGCCTATATCGACACTTGGGTAATCCGCTGGCTGTTTCGTCACCCGATGCATGTGCAGAAAAGCGCCGAGGAGTACCTTGAGATGATTCGCGAGCAGGGCTTTGAGTTCGGCCCGCAGAACGTCTCGTACCCGTACCTGTGGTGGAGCCGCGCCACCGACTTCGGCCTGCTTGAGCGCTGGGGCCTGCGCCAGCCAAAACCGGCCGGCCAGCGCGAAGAAACCCTGGTCAACGTGGTCGCCCGCAAACCTCTGGCGAGCGCTGAAACATGATCCGAATGCTGTTGATCGGCTGCCTGTTGCTGCTGGGCGCGTGCGCCAGCCAGCCGCCGTTGCCGTCGAAAACCCCGGTGCTGAGCCTGCCGTTGCAACTGCATGTGCAGCGCGAACAGGATGGCCAACGCCAGGACTGGTTGCTGGTGATGCAGCGCGAAGGCGGCGGGATTCGCTGGTCGATGATGGACCCGCTGGGCATTCCCCAGGCTCGGCAGATGCTGATCAATGGCGCCTGGCAGGCCGACGGTCTGCTGCCGCCCAATCCCCAGGCGCGTGAACTGTTTGCCGCGCTGTTGTTCGCCCTGACCTCGGCGGATGAAGTTTCCAGGCTGTACCCCGGGACCCAGGAAATGGACCTGATCCGCACCCTGCCGTCCCACTGGAAGATCACCTATCACTCCTCCCTGGTGTTTCGCGTGGACGTGATCGGGCAACACCTGACCTACCACATCTCGCCGCTAGGGGCTGCCCGATGAGCGCCTACCTCAATGCCCTCGGCGTGATCTGCGCCCTGGGCCGCGACAAGCGCGAAGTCAGCCGCAGCCTGTTTGCCGGCGACTGCTCCGGCATGCGCGCCGAAAGCGGCTGGGTGCCGGAGCGTGTGTTGCCGGTGGCCGCTGTGCACGGTGAACTGGCGGCGATACCGCCCGGGCTGGAATCCCATCGCAGCCGCAATAACCAGTTGCTGCTGGAAGCCGCGTTGCAGATTGACGACGAGATCCGGCAAGCGATCCAGACGTTCGGCGCGTCGCGCATTGGCATCGTGCTCGGCACCAGCACCTCGGGCATCGATGAAGCCAGCCGTGGCATCGCCCACTATCTGCGGGAAAACCAGTTCCCCGCCGACTACGACTATCAGCAACAGGCGCTTGGCGCCCCGGCCGATTTCCTCGCCGACTGGCTGCAACTGAGCGGCCCGGCCTACGTGATTTCCACCGCCTGCACCTCCAGCGCACGAGCGCTGATGAGTGCCCAACGCCTGTTGGACCTGGGCGTGTGCGATGCGGTGATCTGCGGTGGTGTCGACACGCTGTGCAAGCTGACCCTCAATGGTTTTTCGTCGCTGGAGGCGGTTTCGGCAGAGCGCTGCAATCCGTTTTCGCTGAACCGCAACGGCATCAATATCGGCGAAGCCGCCGTGTTGTTCCTGATGAGCAAAACCCCGGCGCCGGTCGCACTGCTGGGCAGTGGTGCCAGTTGCGACGCCCACCATATTTCCGCCCCCGAGCCTACCGGCAAGGGTGCGTTGCAAGCGATGCGCAAGGCCCTGGCCAGCGCACAACTGGCGCCCGGACAAATCGGTTACCTGAACCTGCACGGCACCGCTACCCAACATAACGATGCCATGGAAAGCCTGGCGGTCGCGGCCCTGTTCCCGGACGGCGTAGCCTGCTCCTCGACCAAACCCATGACCGGCCACACCCTGGGCGCCGCCGGCGCGCTGGAAGCGGCGTTCTGCTGGCTGAGCCTGGCAGAAGGCGTAGTGCCGCCGCATGTCTGGGATGGCCAGACGGACCCCGACCTGCCCGTACTGAAGTGGGCGTCGCCCGGCGACGCCCTGGAAAAACGCTGCCTGATGAGCAACTCGTTTGCCTTCGGCGGCAACAACGTCAGCCTGATTATCGGAGACGCCCCATGACTGATTGGCCGCTCGCCGAACTGCTGCCCCACGCCGGTGACATGATCCTGATCGATCAGGTCCTGAGCTTTGATGAAGAACAGATCCAGACCCGCCTGACGGTCAAGCCCGGCGGTCTTTTCAACCGCGCCGACGGCAGCCTGCCTGCGTGGGTCGGCGTTGAGTTGATGGCGCAAAGCGTCGCGGCCTACGCCGGTTGCCGTGCGCGCCAGAAAGGTGAAGCCGTGGAGTTGGGCTTCCTGCTGGGCACGCGCAAGTTTGAGTGCAACGTCGAGCACTTTCCCGCCGGCACCGAGCTGACCATCCACGGCCTGCGCTCCCTGGAAGACGACAACGGCATGGGTGTGTTCGAATGCCACCTCACCGGCGACGGCATCCAGGCCAGCGCGCGCTTGAACGTATTTCGACCGCCCCAGGCGGCCAACTATTTAGATGAATCGAAGGACACCACGCCATGACTGAATCCGTATTGGTGACCGGCTCCAGCCGTGGCATCGGCCGCGCTATCGCTGTGCGCCTGGCCCAGGCCGGGCACGACATCGTGCTGCACTGCCGCAGCGGGCGTGCCGAGGCGGATGCGGTGCAGGTCGAAATCGAAGCGCTGGGGCGCAAGGCCCGGGTGTTGCAATTCGATGTGGCGGACCGCGCCAGCTGCAAGGAGATCCTTGAAGCCGACGTGGAAGCCCATGGCGCGTATTACGGCGTGGTGCTCAATGCGGGCCTGACGCGCGATGGCGCGTTTCCAGCGCTGTCGGAAGACGATTGGGACGTGGTGATGCGCACCAACCTCGACGGTTTCTACAACGTGCTGCACCCGGTGATGATGCCGATGATTCGTCGTCGCGCCGCCGGGCGGATCGTGTGCATCACCTCGGTATCCGGGCTGATCGGCAACCGCGGCCAGGTCAACTACAGCGCGTCCAAGGCCGGCCTGATCGGCGCCGCCAAGGCTCTGGCCATCGAGCTGGGCAAGCGCAAGATCACCGTCAACTGCGTGGCCCCCGGGCTGATCGACACCGCGATGCTCGATGAAAACGTACCGGTGGAAGAGCTGATGAAAATGATCCCGGCCCAGCGCATGGGCACTCCGGAAGAAGTCGCCGGGGCGGTGAATTTCCTGATGTCGGCAGAAGCCGGCTACATCACCCGCCAAGTGCTGGCCGTGAATGGAGGCCTGTGCTGATGAAACGCGTGGTGGTCACCGGCATGGCCGGCGTTACGTCCCTGGGCAGCGATTGGGCAACCATCGCCGCCAACTTCCGCGCCAACCGCAGCGGCATCCGGCGCATGGACGAGTGGGACCGTTTCACCGAACTGAACACCCGGCTGGCCGGGCCGATCGATGATTTCGTGGTGCCCGCCCACTGGACCCGCAAGCAACTGCGCAGCATGGGCCGGGTTTCCCGGCTAGCGGTATGGGCGGCGGAGCAGGCGCTCAAAGACGCCGGCTTGCTGGGCGACGAGTCGATCAAGGACGGGCGCATGGGCGTGGCCTGTGGCTCGTCCACCGGCAGCACCGACGAGATCAAGGCCTTCGGCAATATGCTGCTGAACTCGGTGGCCGAGGGGCTGAACGCCAACTCCTACGTGCGGATGATGCCCCACACCACGGCGGCGAATATCAGCATTTTCTTCGGCCTCACCGGCCGGCTGATCCCCACGTCCAGCGCGTGCACCAGCGGCAGCCAGGGCATCGGCTACGCCTATGAGGCCATCAAGTTCGGCCGCCTGCCGCTGATGTTGGCAGGTGGCGCCGAAGAGCTGTGCCCTACCGAAGCCATGGTGTTCGATGCGCTGTACGCCACCAGCCTGAAAAACGATGCACCACAAACCAGCCCGCGTCCCTACGACAGTGGCCGCGACGGCCTGGTGATCGGCGAAGGCGGCGGCATCCTGGTACTCGAAGAGCTGGAACATGCACTGGCCCGTGGCGCGCATATCCACGCGGAAATCGTCGGCTTCGGCAGCAACGCCGACGGCCAGCACACCACCCGCCCGGAACAGGCCACCATGCGCCGCGCCATGGAACTGGCATTGGAAGATGCGGGGCTTGCGCCCGACGCGATCGGCTATGTGAACGGCCATGGCACCGCCACCGACCAGGGCGACATCGCCGAAACCCTGGCCACCAGCAGCCTGTTCGGCAGCCGCATGCCCATCAGTTCGCAGAAGAGTTTCCTCGGCCACACCCTGGGTGCATGCGGCGCGCTGGAGTCGTGGTTCAGCATCGAGATGATGAACCGCAACCAATACGTGCACACCTTCAACCTCGACGAAGTCGACCCGCGCTGCGGCGAGCTGGACTACCTGCAAGGTGAGTTCCGCGAGCTGCACAGCGACTACGTGATGAACAACAATTTTGCCTTTGGCGGCGTCAACACTTCGCTGATCTTCCGCCGCTGGGTCTAAGTTTTTTTACTGACTGGAGAAATGGAATGTCTTCCCTGCTACGCGCAACACTGGTCGCTTTGGCCCTGCTCACCACCGCTGGCTGCACCAACAAACCGGTGCTCAACACCCAGCACGACTTGCCGGCGAACCCGCAGGTCAACGAAGAAAAAATGAAGCAGACCATTATCGCGGCCTTGAACAAACGCCAATGGGTGGTGCAGCGCCTGAGCCCGCAACTGGTGCAGGCCGAGATCAACGTGCGCAACCAGTTCCACGCTGAAATCGACATCCGCTACACCGCCACCAGCTACGCCATCACCTACCGCGACAGCCGCGACCTGGGCTACAAGGACGGCAAGATTCACCGCAACTACAACCGCTGGGTGAGCATGCTGGACCGTGACATCCTGGCGGCGTTGCGCACCAATGGTGTGAGTGACACGGCGCAGTTGCTCCAGCAGACCGGGACGTCGAAGCAGAACTGAAACACCCGCTTCCCTGTGGCGAGGGAGCTTGCTCCCGTTGGGGCGCGAAGCGCCCCTGAAACCTGCGATTGAAGGTTGCCTGGTAAAACTCAGTCGTCGGGTTTCGGGGCTGCTGCGCAGCCCAGCGGGAGCAAGCTCCCTCGCCACAGGTTATACGTCGGTCATACCAATGCCTTGCGGGTCAGCAGCTCGACAAACGCCTTGGCCATCGGCGTCTGCTGGCCTTTGCGCTGCACCAGCCACACCGCCGTCACCGCCTCCTGATCCAGCAACGTGCGATACACCACGCCATCAATGCGGATCCGCTGATACGACGCCGGCAACACCGAGACACCCAACCCCGCCGCCACCAGGCCGATGATGGTCATCGCTTCCCCGGCCTCCTGGGCGAAATGCGGGCTGAAGCCGGCATCACGCGCCAGGCTCATCAATTGGGCATACAAGCCACTGCCGTAAGTCCGCGGGAAAAACACAAACGGTTCTTCGGCCAATTGCGCCAGGTGCAAACCCCGCTCACTGCCCTCCACCAACGGATGCCCGGCGTTCAGCACGGCCACCAAGGGCTCGCGCATCAGTTCCACGACGCTCAGGGAATCGGGCAACGGCAACGGTCGCATCAACCCCACCTGAATCGACTCATCCACCAGCGACTCGGCCACCTCCGTGCTGCTCATCTCCTGCAGATTCAAATGCACCGCCGGGAATGCCTGGCGAAACGCGAAGATCGCCTGTGGGATGCTGGAGTTGAACGGCGCAGAAGAGGTGAAGCCAATCTTCAACTCCCCCAGTTCCCCCAACTGCGCCCGACGCGCCACGTCCGCCGCTTTATCCACCTGCGCCAGCACCAACCGCGCCTCTTGCAGGAACAACCTGCCGGCCTCGCTCAGCTCGACCCGACGATTGGTACGCTCAAACAACCGCGCACCTATCTCCTGCTCCAGCGCCTGGATCTGCTGGCTCAGGGGCGGCTGGGAGATCCCCAGCACCTGCGCGGCGCGGCCAAAATGCAGCTCTTCAGCCACGGCGATGAAGTAACGCAGGTGGCGCAGTTCCATGAAAACCTCATTAGGTCGTAAAAGCTCTTAAACAGGTCGAACAATATATTGGAAAGAATCAATAGGGAGCTATATTCTTTTTTGCATTGCCAGCCCTGGCAGCCTTTCCTCCCCGAGGTCCCGCGTGAAATCTGCTGTCGCTCCGCTTGCTCAAGAAGTACCGCCCACCGCCCTCGATGACGTGGTGGCACAGCTCAACGAGCAGTACATCGAAAAAGGCACCCCGATGTTCATGCGCACGGTGCTGGCGCTGTTCTCCGGCGGTTTCGCCACTTTCGCCCTGCTCTACTGCGTACAGCCGATGATGCCGGCGCTGTCCCACGAATTTTCCATCAATGCCGCGCAAAGCAGCCTGATTCTCTCGGTGGCCACCGGCATGCTCGCCATTGGCCTGCTGATCACCGGGCCGATTTCCGACACCCTGGGGCGCAAGCCGGTGATGGTTGCCGCGCTGTTCTGCGCCGCACTGTGCACCATCGCCAGCGGCTTGATGCCAAGCTGGGAAGGCATCCTGCTGATGCGCGCACTGGTGGGCCTGTCCCTCAGCGGCCTGGCAGCGGTGGCCATGACCTACCTGAGTGAAGAGATCCACCCGCAACACATCGGGCTGGCCATGGGTTTGTACATCGGTGGTAACGCCATTGGCGGCATGAGCGGGCGCTTGATCATCGGTGTGCTGATCGACTTCGTCAGTTGGCACACGGCGATGCTGATCATTGGCGCCCTGGCGCTGATCGCAGCCACGGTGTTCTGGAAGATCCTCCCCGAATCGCGCAACTTCCGCGCCAGCACCCTGCACCCGCGCAGCCTGGTGGACGGCTTCACCATGCACTTCAAGGACGCCGGCCTGCCGTGGCTGTTCCTCGAGGCCTTCGTGCTGATGGGCGCCTTTGTGACGATGTTCAACTACATCGGCTACCGCTTGCTGGCGGACCCGTACGATTTGAGCCAGGCCGTGGTAGGCCTGCTGTCGCTGGTCTACCTCTCGGGTATCTACAGCTCGGCGAAAATCGGCTCCCTGGCCGACCGCCTGGGCCGTCGCCGAGTGCTCTGGGGCACCATCGTGCTGATGCTCGGCGGCATCGCCCTGACGCTGTTTACCCCGCTGTGGCTGGTAGTGCCCGGCATGCTGATCTTCACCTTCGGCTTCTTCGGCGCCCACTCGGTGGCCAGCAGCTGGATCGGCCGCCGCGCGCTGAAAGCCAAGGGCCAGGCGTCGTCGCTGTACCTGTTCAGTTACTACGTGGGGTCGAGTATTGCGGGGACGGCGGGCGGTTTTTTCTGGCACTACGCCGGGTGGAACGGGATTGGCGGGTTTATCGTCGCGCTGTTGATCGTCGCGTTGCTGGTGGCGTTGAAGCTGGCGAAGTTGCCGCCGTTGCAGGAAGCCAAGGCTTAACCAGCGCTTACAAAAAAGCCCGGCATCTGCCGGGCTTTTTCATTGCCGCGCGATCACTCGTGATACTGCGCCGACAACTCGTGCACCGCCCGCAGGAACGCGCCTGCGTGCTCCGGATCAACTTCCGGAGTAATGCCGTGGCCAAGGTTGAACACGTGACCACTGCCTTTGCCGTAGCTGGCAAGGATGCGGCCGACTTCAGCGCGGATCGCTTCCGGCTTGGCGTACAGCACGGTCGGGTCCATGTTGCCTTGCAGCGCGACCTTGCTGCCCACGCGGCGACGGGCTTCGCCGAGGTCGCAGGTCCAGTCCAGGCCCAGCGCGTCGGCGCCGGCGTCGGCGATGCTTTCCAGCCACAGGCCGCCGCCCTTGGTGAACATGATCACCGGCACCTTGCGGCCTTCGTGTTCGCGGATCAGGCCGCTGACGATCTTGCGCATGTAGGCCAGGGAGAACTCCTGGTACGCCGCCGCCGACAGGTTGCCACCCCAGGTGTCGAAGATCTGCACCGCCTGGGCGCCGGCCATGATCTGGCCGTTGAGGTAGGAGGTGACCGACTGCGCCAGCTTGTCCAGCAGCAGGTGCATGGCTTGCGGGTTGTCGTACAGCATGGCCTTGGTCTTGCGGAAGTCTTTCGACGAGCCGCCTTCGACCATGTAGGTGGCCAGGGTCCACGGGCTGCCGGAGAAGCCGATCAGCGGCACGCGGCCGTTCAGCTCGCGGCGGATGGTGCTGACGGCGTCCATGACGTAACCCAGGTCCTTGTGGGGATCGGGGATCGGCAGGGCTTCGATATCGGCCAGGGTGCTGACGACTTTCTTGAAACGCGGGCCTTCGCCGGTTTCGAAGTACAGGCCCTGGCCCATGGCATCAGGGATGGTCAGGATATCGGAGAACAGGATGGCCGCATCCAGCTGTGGATAGCGGTCCAGCGGTTGCATGGTGACTTCGCAGGCGAACTCCGGGTTCATGCACAGGCTCATGAAGTCGCCGGCGTGGGCGCGACTGGCGCGGTATTCCGGCAGGTAGCGACCGGCCTGGCGCATCATCCACACAGGGGTGACGTCCACGGGTTGCTTGAGCAGGGCACGAAGGAAACGGTCGTTCTTGAGGGCAGTCATGTCGGCATCCGCAAAAAAAGTGCGGGCATTTTCTCAGAGCGCGACGCAAAAGGCACGGCAAGAGCCGTGCCTTTTGTCTATCGGGTCAATTTGTCGCGGATATGAAAGCGCCACAAAACAAATGTGGGAGCGGGCTTGCTCGCGAAAGCGGTGGGTCAGCCAACACATCTGGTGACTGATATACCGCATTCGCGAGCAAGCCCGCTCCCACATTTTGATCCCATTTCAATCCGGGATCGGGGTCAGACCTGCAGGTAATCCAGGATCCCTTCGGCGGCGTTGCGGCCTTCGAAGATGGCCGTCACTACCAGGTCAGAACCGCGCACCATGTCGCCACCGGCGAAGATTTTCGGGTTGCTGGTCTGGTGTTTGTACTGGCCTTGTTCCGGGGCTACAACGCGGCCCTGGCTGTCGGTCTGGATTTCGAACTGCTCGAACCAAGGCGCCGGGCTTGGGCGGAAACCGAAGGCGATGACCACGGCGTCTGCCGGGATGATCTCTTCGGAACCCGGGATCGGCTCGGGGCTGCGACGGCCACGGGCATCCGGTTCGCCGAGACGGGTCTCGACCACTTTCACGCCTTCGACACGGTCTTCACCGACGATAGCGATCGGCTGGCGGTTGTAGAGGAATTTCACGCCTTCTTCCTTGGCGTTCTTCACCTCTTTGCGCGAACCCGGCATGTTGGCTTCGTCACGACGGTAGGCACAGGTCACCGACTTGGCGCCCTGGCGAATCGAAGTGCGGTTGCAGTCCATCGCGGTATCACCACCGCCCAGCACCACGACCTTCTTGCCTTTCATGTCGACGAAATCTTCCGGCGACTTTTCAAAGCCCAGGTTGCGGTTGACGTTGGCGATCAGGAAGTCCAGAGCGTCGTACACGCCCGGCAGGTCTTCACCGGCGAAGCCACCCTTCATGTAGGTGTAGGTGCCCATGCCCATGAACACGGCATCGTATTCTTCGAGCAGTTGCTCCATGGTCACGTCCTTGCCGATTTCGATATTGAGGCGGAACTCGATACCCATGCCGGTGAAGACTTCGCGACGATGGCTCAGTACGGTTTTTTCCAGCTTGAACTCGGGGATGCCGAAGGTCAGCAGGCCACCGATTTCCGGGTTCTTGTCGAACACCACCGGGGTCACGCCGCCACGCACCAGCACGTCGGCGCAGCCCAGGCCCGCCGGGCCCGCGCCGATGATCGCGACGCGCTTGCCGGTCGGCTTGACCTTGGACATGTCCGGGCGCCAGCCCATGGCGAACGCGGTGTCGGTGATGTACTTCTCCACCGAACCGATGGTCACCGCGCCGAAGCCGTCGTTGAGGGTGCACGCACCCTCGCACAGACGGTCCTGCGGGCACACCCGGCCGCACACTTCCGGCAGGGTGTTGGTCTGGTGAGACAGCTCGGCGGCGGCGAGGATGTTGCCCTCGGCCACCAGCTTCAGCCAGTTCGGAATGAAGTTGTGCACCGGGCACTTCCATTCGCAATACGGGTTACCGCAACCCAGGCAGCGGTGGGCCTGGTCGGCCGAGTGCTGGGGTTTGAAGGGCTCGTAGATTTCCACGAACTCTTTCTTGCGTTGACGCAACAGTTTCTTCTTCGGATCTTTGCGCCCGACATCGATGAACTGGAAGTCGTTATTCAGACGTTCAGCCATGTTAAAACCTCATCAAACTCTTCAGGCGCATATCACTGCGGGTTGGCACGGATGCTGGAAAGCAACGATTTCAGATTGGCAGCCTTGGGCTTGACCAGCCAGAAACGACGCAGGTAGTCATCGAGGTTTTCAGCGAGGTTGCGACCCCATTCGCTGTTGGTTTCCTCGACATATTCGTCCAGCACATGCTGCAAGTGGTTGCGATAGGATTCCATCGCTTCGCCGCTGATCCGCTGGATCTCCACCAACTCGTGGTTCACCTTGTCGACGAAGGTGTTGTCCTGGTCGAGCACGTAGGCGAAACCGCCGGTCATGCCCGAACCGAAGTTGTAGCCGGTCTTGCCCAGCACCGCGACAAAACCACCGGTCATGTACTCGCAGCAGTGATCGCCCGTGCCTTCAACCACGGTGTGGGCACCGGAGTTACGCACTGCGAAACGCTCACCGGCCGTGCCCGCGGCAAACAGCTTGCCGCCGGTTGCGCCGTACAGGCAGGTGTTGCCGATGATGGCACTGTCTTGAGTCTTGTAGACGCTGCCCACTGGCGGGACGATCACCAGCTTGCCGCCGGTCATGCCCTTGCCCACGTAGTCGTTGGCGTCGCCTTCGAGGTACATGTTCAGGCCACCGGCGTTCCACACACCGAAGCTCTGGCCAGCGGTGCCCTTGAAGCGGAAGGTGATCGGCGCCTTGGCCATGCCCTGGTTGCCGTGCTTGCGCGCGATTTCGCCGGAGATGCGTGCGCCGATGGAACGGTCGCAGTTGCAGATATCCAGGGCGAATTCGCCGCCGCTTGCGTCGTTGATCGACGAAGTGGCCATCTCGACCATCTTCTCGGCCAGCAGGCCCTTGTCGAACGGCGGGTTGCGGTCAACCTGGCAGAACTGTGGCTTGTCGGCCGGGATGTGATCGCTGCCCAACAGCGGCGTCAGGTCCAGGTGCTGTTGCTTGGCGGTCTGGCCTTCAAGGATGTCCAGCAGGTCGGTACGGCCGATCAGCTCTTCCAGGGAACGCACGCCCAGCTTGGCCAGCCACTCACGGGTTTCCTCGGCGACGTAGGTGAAGAAATTCACCACCATGTCGACGGTACCGATGTAGTGGTCCTTGCGCAGCTTCTCGTTCTGAGTGGCCACGCCGGTGGCGCAGTTGTTCAGGTGGCAGATGCGCAGGTATTTGCAGCCCAGGGCGATCATTGGCGCGGTGCCGAAGCCGAAGCTTTCGGCGCCGAGGATTGCGGCCTTGATCACGTCGAGGCCGGTTTTCAGGCCACCGTCGGTCTGCACCCGGACTTTGCCGCGCAGGTCGTTGCCGCGCAGGGTCTGGTGGGTTTCAGCCAGGCCCAGTTCCCACGGTGCGCCGGCGTACTTGATGGAGGTCAGCGGCGAAGCGCCGGTGCCGCCGTCGTAGCCGGAGATGGTGATCAGGTCGGCATAGGCCTTGGCCACACCGGCGGCGATGGTGCCCACGCCGGCTTCCGCGACCAGTTTCACCGAGACCAGGGCCTGCGGGTTGACTTGTTTGAGGTCGAAAATCAGCTGCGACAAATCCTCGATCGAGTAGATGTCGTGGTGCGGCGGCGGTGAAATCAACGTCACGCCCGGCACTGCATAACGCAGCTTGGCGATCAGGCCGTTGACCTTGCCGCCTGGCAGTTGCCCGCCTTCGCCCGGCTTGGCGCCCTGGGCAACCTTGATCTGCAGCACTTCGGCGTTGACCAGGTATTCCGGGGTCACACCAAAGCGGCCAGTGGCGACCTGCTTGATTTTCGAGCTCTTGATGGTGCCGTAGCGCGCCGGGTCTTCACCGCCTTCGCCGGAGTTTGAACGCGCACCCAGGCGGTTCATGGCTTCGGCCAGGGCTTCGTGAGCCTCAGGCGACAAGGCGCCCAGGGAAATACCGGCGGAGTCGAAACGCTTGAGGATCGATTCCAGTGGCTCGATCTCGCTGATGGCCAGCGGCGTGTCCAGGGTTTTCACCTTGAACAAATCGCGGATCATCGACACCGGGCGGTTATCCACCAGCGCGGTGTATTCCTTGAACTTGGCGTAGTCGCCTTGCTGCACGGCGGCTTGCAGGGTGTTGACCACGTCCGGGTTGTAGGCGTGGTATTCGCCACCGTGCACGAACTTCAGCAGGCCGCCTTGCTGGATCGGCTTGCGCGCGCTCCAGGCTTCGGCGGCCAGGGCTTTCTGCTCGGCTTCGATGTCGACGAAACGCGCACCCTTGATGCGGCTCGGCACACCACGGAAGCTCATCTCGCAAACTTCTTCCGACAGGCCGATGGCTTCGAACAATTGCGCGCCGCGGTAGGACGTGACGGTGGAGATGCCCATCTTCGACAGGATCTTCAGCAGGCCCTTGGTGATGCCCTTACGGTAGTTCTTGAACACCTCGTAGAGGTCGCCCAGGACTTCGCCGGTACGGATCAGGTCGCCGAGTACTTCGTAAGCCAGGAACGGATACACCGCCGAGGCGCCGAAGCCGATCAACACCGCAAAGTGATGCGGGTCGCGGGCGGTGGCGGTTTCAACCAGGATGTTGGAATCGCAACGCAGGCCCTTTTCGGTCAGGCGGTGGTGTACCGCGCCGGTGGCCAGGGAAGCGTGGATCGGCAGCTTGCCCGGGGCGATATGGCGGTCGGTCAGCACGATCTGGGTACGGCCGGCACGCACGGCTTCTTCAGCCTGATCGGCGACATTGCGCACCGCGGCTTCCAGGCCGAGGCTCTCGTCGTAGTTCAGGTCGATGATCTGCCGGTCGAAGCCTGGGCGATCCAGGGTCATCAACGAGCGCCACTTGGCCGGGGAAATGACCGGCGAGCTGAGGATCACGCGGGAAGCGTGCTCAGGCGATTCCTGGAAGATGTTGCGCTCGGCACCGAGGCACACTTCCAGGGACATCACGATGGCTTCGCGCAGCGGGTCGATCGGCGGGTTGGTCACCTGGGCGAACTGCTGGCGGAAATAGTCGTACGGCGTGCGCACGCGCTGGGACAGCACAGCCATTGGCGTGTCATCGCCCATGGAGCCGACGGCTTCGTAGCCCTGCTCGCCCAGTGGGCGCAGCACCTGGTCACGTTCTTCGAAGGTGACCTGGTACATCTTCATGTACTGCTTGAGCTGGTCGACGTCGTAGAAGGCAGAACCGTGGTCGTTGTCTTCCATGGTTGCCTGGATGCGCAGGGCATTCTTGCGCAGCCATTGCTTGTACGGATGACGGGACTTCAAGCGGTTGTCGATGGCATCGGTGTCGAGAATCTGACCGGTCTCGGTGTCCACGGCGAGGATCTGGCCCGGGCCAACGCGGCCCTTGGCGATCACGTCTTCCGGCTTGTAGTTCCACACGCCGATTTCCGACGCCAGGGTGATGAAGCCGTTGGTGGTGGTCACCCAACGCGCCGGGCGCAGGCCGTTACGGTCGAGCAGGCACACGGCGTAGCGACCGTCGGTCATTACCACGCCAGCCGGGCCGTCCCACGGTTCCATGTGCATCGAGTTGTACTCATAGAACGCCCGCAGGTCGGGGTCCATGGTCTCGACGTTCTGCCACGCTGGCGGAATGATCATGCGCACGCCACGGAACAGGTCGATGCCGCCGGTGACCATCAGTTCGAGCATGTTGTCCATGCTGGAGGAGTCGGAACCCACGCGGTTGACCAGCGGGCCGAGCTCTTCCAGGTCCATCAGGTCGTTGGCGAACTTGGTGCGACGGGCCACGGCCCAGTTGCGGTTGCCGGTGATGGTGTTGATCTCGCCGTTGTGGGCGAGGAAGCGGAATGGCTGGGCCAGCGGCCATTTCGGCAGGGTGTTGGTGGAGAAGCGCTGGTGGAACACGCAGATTGCGGTTTGCAGGCGCTCATCGCTCAGGTCTGGATAGAAGGCGGTCAAGTCCGCCGGCATCATCAGGCCTTTATAAATGATGGTCTTGTGGGAAAAGCTGCAGATGTAGTGGTCGGTGTCGGCGGCATTGGCCACGGACGAGCGACGACGAGAGGTGAACAGCTTGATCGCCATGTCCTGGTCGCTCAGGCCGTCGCCTGCGATGAACACTTGTTCGATCTGCGGCAGGCGCTCCAGGGCCAGGCGGCCCAGTACGCTGGTGTCGATCGGCACTTTGCGCCAGCCGACGAGCTGCAGGCCAGCGGCCAGGATCTCGCGGTTCATGTTCTCGCGAGCAGCTTCGGCTTTTACCGGGTCCTGGTTGAAGAACACCATGCCCACAGCGTACTGCTTGGGCAAATCGGCGCCGAAATGTTCCTTGGCGACTGCGCGCAGGAACTGGTCGGGCTTTTGAATCAGCAAGCCGCAACCGTCACCGGTCTTGCCGTCGGCGTTGATCCCACCGCGGTGGGTCATGCAGGTCAGGGCCTCGATGGCCGTTTGCAAAAGGGTATGACTGGGCTCGCCCTGCATGTGGGCTATCAGGCCGAAACCGCAGTTATCCTTGAATTCATCGGGTTGGTACAGACCTGCTTTCATAGACACTTTCTCACCAGGCTGCCTCTTATTCCGAGGCAAATTTCTTTTCAATTCAACCGGTTACCTTCCACGCCGAACGTACGCCGGCTTAGCGGGGGCAAAAGGGAGGTCATTGTACACACCGACACAGACGCTCACAAATTTAGCGACGAAATGTCGCAAATCTATGTCGCATTTATGAAAGGTTTAAAGCGATATGCTGTGCTAGTCAAAACTTTTTTAATTTTGACCGCTACGACTCAAAAGCCACTGTGACGCAGACACCACAAAGCGCGCGGCCTTCAGGGCTGCACGCTGTGTTGTTTTTTTTGAGGTGCCGAGAGGGCGGCCTGGGTAAGGCCGCCGGATCTTCAGCGAGTTGTTGCCAGTTCTTGTTGAACGCTGGCGACAGTGCGAGGCCAAGGTTTACCAGCCTGAACCTTCGCTGGCAAGGCCTTGATAGCGGATTCCGCTGCTGTACGGCTGGAGAAGTTGCCGTAAGTGATCACGTAGAGAGGCTTGCCGTTGAGCACTTTCTTGAAATAACGGTACTCGCCGCCCTGCTCTTTCACGAACGCCTGGGCGTTGGCTTCGGAGCTGGTGCCGAGGATCTGCACCACGAAGTTACCGGTAGGCTGGCTGGCATACCAGCTGCTGCCGGCAGCGCCAGTCGCGGCCTTGGCCACGACGGCCGGTTTTTCGGCAGGCTTGGCGGCTGGAGCCGGCTTGGCCGCAGGCGCCGGGGCGACCGGCTTGGCAACAGGCGCAGGCTTGGCGGTGGCGACCTGGGCTGGCGCTGGCGTCGGCTTGGCCGCTGGCTGACCGGCTGGCACGCCCGCAGGTGGCGCGGTGGTGGTCACGGTCGGCGGCGTGGCGCTGGAGCCTTCCACGGGCACCCCATCGTCGCCTTCGGAGATGCCGCCAGCTTCTTCGGCGAGCGGGCCGCGCATCACCGGTTGGCCGACCATTGGCAGGTTGGTGGGTTGGCCGGAGTTGGCAAACTCAACGTTCGGCGTTGGCTTGCCCAGTGGCAACTGCGCCTGTTCGGTTGGCGCGCCAGCGGTGGTCGGTGCCTTGTTGCGACCTGGAATCAACCAGGCGGCGGCGACGGCAACCACGACAACGGCAGAAATTGCCAATACGTGCTTCTTCGGCATAGTAAACCCCATCTTTGGACGCTTTACCGCTGAGCGGCTGGCAATCATGGCTTCGATCATGGCATCCCGGGCAACCTGGTTGATGGTGCCAGGCCAGCCGTCGGAGCTTTCGTGAATATCAGAGATCTGCGAAGCGGAGAAAAGTTCGATGCCCTGCCCTGCGCCTTCCAGCCGCTGGGCCAGGTATTCGCGGGTTTCTTCTTCTTCGTAAGGCTGCAGTTCGATGACGTGGAACAGCTCCTGCTCACCGCTGATCTGTTCAAGTTCGGCGATCAGCGAAGACTCGCCAAACAGGAACACATGCGGGCGCCCTTCAGGCGTACCGGCCGCCAGGGCCAGCAACGCTTCCAGGGCAGATTCGTCGAGCTGCTCGGCGTCATCCACCAGCAGGTAGACTTCCTGGCCGGTCAGGCCCAGTTGCACCACTTGCTTGAGGATCGCATTCGGCTCGGCAGTGGACACGTCGAGGGCCTGGGCCACTTGACGCAACACGCCTGCCGCATCACCGGCACCACGGGCGGAAACCACCACGCTCTGTACCGATTGCTTGTTGGTGCTGGCCACCAGTGCCTGGCGCAGCAAGGTCTTGCCGCTGCCCAATGGGCCGGTGACCACCAGCAGCAACTGGCTGTAGCGCGCCAGGTGGTGCAGTTGTCCCAGCACCGGCTTGCGTTGCGCAGGGAAAAACTTGAAACCAGGCACCCGAGGAGCAAAAGGGTCGTGGCTTAACTGGTAATGGCCGAGGAACGCCTCGTCGGCATGCAAACTAGTCATCGGGATCTTATTAACCTTTAAGCTGGGCCAGGGCGCGGTAATCCGCTCCCAGCGTGGCCTGTAAAATCTCTTTCGGATAATCGTCGGTCACTACCGCTTCGCCCATTCGGCGCAACAGCACCAGTCGCAGTCGACCGTCGATCACTTTCTTGTCTATTGCCATATGTTCGAGAAAATCTGCCTCGGTCATCTCCTCGGGAGGAATGACCGGCAACCCGGCGCGCTGGAACAGGCGGATCCCGCGATCACGCTCCTGGGCGCTGATCCAGCCCAGGCGTTGCGACATCTCCAATGCCATCACTGTGCCAGCCGCTACGGCCTCTCCATGCAACCACACACCATAGCCCATGTGGGTCTCGATCGCATGGCCGAAGGTGTGGCCGAGGTTCAAGGTGGCGCGCACGCCGGACTCACGCTCGTCGGCATTCACCACCAGCGCCTTGGCGGCGCAGGAGCGCGAAATCGCTTCGGTGAGTGCCACCTGGTCGAGGGCGCGCAGGGCGTCGACGTGTTCTTCCAGCCAGGTCAGGAACGGCTCGTCGCAGATCAGCCCGTACTTGATGACTTCCGCCAGGCCCGCCGACAGCTCGCGGGGTGGCAGGGTATTGAGGGTGGCAGTGTCGATCAGCACCACATTCGGCTGATAGAACGCGCCGACCATGTTCTTGCCCAGCGGGTGGTTGATGCCCGTCTTGCCGCCCACCGACGAATCGACCTGGGACAGCAAGGTGGTCGGTACCTGGATAAAGTCCACGCCGCGCTGATAGCAGGCGGCTGCAAAGCCGGCCATGTCGCCGATCACACCGCCACCCAGGGCCACCACCGTGGTGCGCCGGTCATGACGGGCCGTCAGCAGGCCATCAAAGATCAGTTGCAGGGTTTCCCAGGTCTTGAAGGCCTCGCCGTCCGGCAGCACCACCGAGATCACCGAGTACGCCGCCAGGCTGCGGCTCAGACGCTCAAGATACAGCGGCGCGACCGTTTCATTGGAGATGATCGCCACTTGCCGCCCGGCAATATGCGGTGCGAGCAACTCGGGCTGGTCCAACAAACCTTCGCCAATATGGATCGGGTAGCTGCGCTCGCCAAGATCGACCTTAAGTGTCTGCATGTGTCCCCGCGTTGAAGATGAAAGCAGGCGTCCTGCCCTACATTAACGTTGTCGGCAACGTCGGGATCTGACGCTGCCTGATGGCTCTACGCCACAACTCGGACGGTCATGACGCGCCGCCGAGGATAGCGCATTTCGGCCCTGGCTTTAACGGGGTGGCAACTGTGCCAGGCGCTCGAGAATGTCGAGAACCACCATTCGTGGCGGCCGCTCATCGGTTTCCACCACCAGATCGGCGATTTCCCGATAAAGCGGGTCGCGCAGCGTCAGCAGGTCCCGCAGGGTTTTTGCCGGGTCGGCGGTGCGCAGCAATGGGCGATTGCGGTCGCGAGCGGTGCGGCCCACCTGCTGCTCGACAGACGCGTGCAGATAAACCACGCGACCGCCGGCGTGCAACGCCCGGCGGTTCTCGTCGCGCATCACTGCGCCACCGCCGGTGGCCAATACCACGCCATCGCAGCCGCACAGCTCGGCAATCATCGCCTGCTCGCGGTCGCGAAAGCCCAGTTCGCCTTCCTTATCGAAGATCCACGGGATATTGGCGCCCGTGCGCAATTCAATTTCCTTATCGGAGTCTTTGAATGGCAGGCGCAGCTCTTTGGCCAGCAAACGGCCGATGGTGCTTTTTCCAGCCCCCATCGGTCCTACAAGAATCAAATTTCGCACAGAATCAACGACTCACAGCAATCGCCTGGTTATTCATAATACGCGGAGTCAGGAATACCAGCAGCTCGGATTTTTTCTCCGAAACCACATCCCGCCGGAAAAGGCGGCCAAGATACGGCACATCGCCCAAAAATGGCACTTTATCTACCACTTTGCTTTGAGTATTGGAGAAAACCCCGCCGATCACGATGGTCTCCCCGTCCTTGACCAGCACCTTGGCATTGACCTCGTTTTTCTTGATCGGCGGCACATCGTTGAGCCTGTTCAGGTAGTCGGGCTCGTCCTTGGTGACCTTGACCTCCATGATCACCCAGCCGTCCGGGGTGATTTGCGGGGTCACTTCCAATGACAAGGAGGCCTCCTTGAACGACACCGAGGTCGCGCCGGTGGAGCTGGACTCCTGATAGGGAATCTCGGTGCCCTTGAGGATTCGCGCGGTTTCCTTGTCGGAGGTGACGACCTTGGGCTGCGAAACGATTTCACCATTGCCGGTTTTTTCCATGGCGGTCAGTTCCAGGTCCAGCAGCAGGTTGTCGGTGATAAACGCGACACCCAGGTCGGCGCTGCCGTTGACCGCCCCCAGGTCCACAAACGGCGAGCTGGGCGGGGTTTCAGGCGGCTCGGCCCCCTCCGCCAACGGCTTCCTGATCCCGCCAGCCCCCCAG